>JAGPCH010000119.1 GCA_018058125.1 Ignavibacteria bacterium
AGACTCAGAGACACAGAGAATTTTATGAATGAATTTATAACTTTGTTAAGTTTTTATTAACGATTAAAAATGTAATTATGGATAATGAGAAATTGAATGAGTTAATAGGACTTTTAATAAATTTCAAAGTTCCCAAGTTAATTGAGGGTTTCAAAAGAATTATAAATTAAAAGCATTAAATTTTTTCTCTGTGGCTCTGTGTCTCTGTGGTAAACTTTGGTTCAAATAGCTTAATTATGAATCCTTTTTGGATCTGGCTATGTCAGTTTAGGAATTAGGAATTAGGAATTAGGAATTAAGAGTCGTGAATCTGGAAATAAGAATGATGAGTCTAGAATTATAATTATATTATGGAATATAAATTTATAAAATATCAGCATGAGAAACTCAGTGAAAATGATAGTTTAGATAGAGGAAATGAGTTATATGAAGTATTGAAAAAAAGAAGAAGCGTTAGAAGTTTTTCTTCTGAGAAATTTGATATTGGATTGATCGAACTTGCAATAAAGACTGCAGGTACTGCCCCATCAGGAGCTAATAAACAGCCATGGAGATTTGTAATTGTAGAATCGCTTGAAGTTAAAAAAGAGATAAGAATAGCTGCTGAGAAGGAGGAAAAGGAAAGTTATGAAAGAAGAATGCCTCAAAGCTGGCTGGATGATCTTGCTCCATTGGGAACGGACTGGCATAAGGAATTCCTAGAGATTGCTCCTTACCTTATAGTCGTATTTAAAATAGATTTTGTTAAGACAGAAACTGAATTAAAGAAACATTATTATGTAAATGAATCGGTTGGATTAGCGACAGGAATGTTGCTTGCGGCTCTGCAGAATATGGGACTTTCAACACTGACACATACTCCGTCTCCGATGAATTTTCTTCAGAAAATTTTAGAAAGACCATCCTATGAAAAGCCTTATTTACTGATTCCCGTAGGATACCCGTCTGAAGATGCAGAAGTTCCTGATATTAAAAAGAAAGATCTCTCAGAGATAATGATTAAAATTTAGATATTAAGTTCTTCCAGAGTTTGGATTCCGGTAATCTCAAGTTTGTCTCCAACTTTAATTGTTTTACCGTTTTCCGTATCGGGAATAAAAGTATCCACTGACAGAAAATAGAAATGTTCATATTCAGGAAGCAAAGAGTAATCAGGAAGTGAATTTTTTCTGAACTGCACAAACTCTTTTGTAAAATATGGATATGTAATTCCCGTATCAGGATCTCTTGTAGGTACAATACACCTTGCGCGGGGAGCGACACCAAATAATTTGACATCGCCTATCTGATATTCAACGGCATTTCCAGGTCTATCAAATAAATTATCTTCCCATAATAATTCTACTCCGGATATTTCAATGTTAGCTCTGAATCTTCTTCTTAATTGTTCAACAGGGATTTCAGGAAAAAATTCTGAAAGAGATTTTAAAGAGGATGTGCTTAGAATGGTAAGTCCGCTATAAACAGGTATATCTAGAAAATTTCCATTCTGAGTTTGTTTGATAAAAACTTTATATCCGAAATAATCCGACAAATAATTGTTTAAGTGATTCTGTTCTTCCAGAAGACTAAAGCTATGAACAACATCTGATCCTTCTATTCTCAATTCAATCTGATAATTTTCAAGATCGAATACTGCTCTTAGTTTATTAATATCAGGAGTTTTCTTGCCATTGACATACTTTCCGTTTTCATCAAAAATTGCAAACTCTCTGTCATGCAGCAGAGATCTTTCCGATATAGTTAATTTATTAACAATGACCGGATCTAATGATTTAACAGGATAGATCCGTAATTCTGATACAACAGGATTCAAAATGAAAGGGTTTAATTCAGATATTTATCGACAGATTCTTTGAATTCAGAATATTTTGTTTTGCCAATTAAGGACTTTTTCAAATTACCTTCCTTGTCGAAGATGAATGTACCGGGAATACTTCCTTCCCATTCTTTATCCATATAATTGATCAGAGCTTCATCGCTGCTGAATTTATTATAATAGGTAGTAAAATCAACATTCATCTTTTTGAGGAATTCCTTAGTCTGTTTCGGAAAATTTTTACCGAAGTCCAGAGAAACAAATATTATGCTGAAATCCTTATCTTTATAGTCATTATTTAATTTCAGCAGATCAGGAAACTCTTCCACACAGGGTTTACACCAGGTAGCCCAGTAATTAAAAAGAATTACTTTGCCTTTGTTAGCTTCTTTAATACTGTCCAGTGTGTTCTTATCTGCAGGAAGTAAGTCCTGAGAGTAAGAATTAGCAAAGCAAAGGAAAGTGATTAATATTAAAATTGATTTCATGGAGTATCATTAATTATATAATAAAAAGGCTGAAGAGTGATCTTCAGCCTTTAAAAACATTTTTTTAGAGTGGTTTATTTTTTTATTGAGCAGCCGAAAGCTTTGGTTTCATTAACTGCAATTACATTTCCGGCAAGGAAATCGTTTAAAGCATTCTGAAGATCGTTTGAAGTAACATCTTCAGCTACTTTATTATCGTCGATTCTTCCGTGATAAACTACAGTCATTGAGCTGTTATCAATAAAGAAAACTTCAGGAGTTCTTGTTGCTCCAAACTGATCAGCTACAACACTTTTATCATCTTTTAAAACCGGGAAGTTGTATCCTTTTTCTTTTGCATGATTCATTACTTCGTCGGTAGATTCCGTGTTGTTGGAATTGATTGCCCAGATGGTGATACCTTTCTCACCGAATTCCTTTTGAAGATTATTCAGTCTGTCAGTATAAGGCTGAACGAAAGGACATTCAGTGGAAAAAAAGATAACAACTGTACCTTTAGCGCCATTTTCAGCTATTGAATACTGATTGCCGTCATAGTTGGCAATAACAAAGTCAGAGACCTGATCTCCTACATTATAACCTTCTGATTTGTCATTTGATAAAGCTGTAAAGGTAAGTGTAAATAATAAAGCAATTGTGAAAAGTGACTTTGATAACATTTTTTTATCTCCTTGTTTTTAGTTTTAATGGTAAATGGAAAAAAGATTATAAAAATTCCAATTTTGAATAAAAACACAAAATTTATTCTTGTTTTGCAAATTTTACATTTCAATTTATACAAACATAAATTAAATTGCAGTTAAAATTTTTAAGACCTGAATATTAAACATTTAATCTAATTTAATGCAATTAATCGACTGGGTCATTGTACTACTCTACTTTCTAATTTCACTTTCCATAGGGCTTTACTATTCAAAACGTGCAGGCGGATCAACCGAAAACTTTTTTCTTTCCGGAAGAAAGCTAAGCTGGTGGCTTGCGGGTATTTCTATGGTAGCAACTACTTTTGCAGCTGATACACCGCTTGCTGTTACAGAACTTGTCGGACAAAGCGGAATTGCAGGAAACTGGCTATGGTGGAATATGCTCATAGGCGGAATGCTTACAGTATTTTTCTTTTCAAGATTATGGAGAAGAGCTGAGATCTTAACAGATGTTGAATTCATTGAATTCAGATATTCAGGAAAATCAGCTGCTGTATTAAGAGGATTCAAAGCTGTCTATATGGGAATTTTCATGAATACAATTATCATGGGCTGGGTTAATCTGGCTATGATAAAGATATTACTTGGAATGTTTCCCGAATATGTAAATACGGATAATGTAATATACTGGGTTGGCGGCTGTATGCTTCTTACTGCTATATATTCAGCGCTTTCAGGACTTTGGGGAGTTGCTGTAACTGATGCATTTCAGTTTATACTTGCGATGGCAGGATGTATTATACTTGCGGTGCTGGTTGTTAATTCTCCTGAAATTGGAGGAATATCCGGTATGCAGGAAAAACTTCCTGAATGGGCAATGAGATTCACTCCTGATATTACGACAGATATTACACCGACTTCAGCAGGGGGAATATTAGCAATGACAGTTTCAACATTCCTGGCATTTATCGCAATTCAATGGTGGGCGTCATGGTATCCCGGAGCTGATCCGGGCGGCGGCGGTTATATTGCTCAGAGAATGATGAGTGCAAAAGATGAAAAAAACTCACTTTATGCAACTTTGTTTTTTCAGATTGCGCATTATTGTATCAGACCATGGCCATGGATAATAGTAGGATTATGTTCACTTATTTTATATCCGGATCTCTCTCATGCTGACAAAGGATTGGGGTTTGTAAAGGCAATGAACGACTTCCTTCCTCCGGGATTAAAAGGACTTTTGCTTGCAGCATTTCTTGCGGCTTATATGTCTACCATTGCGACACATCTTAACTGGGGTACATCTTATTTTATCAATGACTTTTACAGAAGATTTCTTGCCAAAGAAAAATCAGAAAAGCATTATGTCTCTGTTTCAAAATTAATGACAATCGTTTTCATGTTCTTATCAGTGATAGTTACTACGCAAATGACTACTATATCAGGAGTGTGGAGTTTTGTCATAGAATGCGGAGCAGGACTTGGATTGGTGCTTATTCTAAGATGGTTCTGGTGGAGAGTAAATGCAATAAGTGAGATCGTAGCAACAATAACACCATTTATTGTTTACGGCGTTTTATATTTCGGGAAATACGATATTAAATTTCCGGAAACTTTGTATATAATTGTTCCGATCACAACAATCGCTTGGATAATAACCGCATACATTACAAAACCAACAACTGACGCTAAGTTAGAATCATTTTATACAAAAGTTCACCCGGGAGGAATCGGCTGGAAGAAGATCTCCGATAAAATGCCTCACGTCAAATCAGACAGCGGATATTTTCTATTATTCATTAACTGGTTTGCAGGAATCGTACTTGTTTATTCGTTCTTATTCGGAGTAGGTAAAATAATCTTCGGGGAAACTCTGGTCGGATTTGTATTTTTATTTGTAGGAATCAGCGCGGCATTTATTATAAAGAGAAATTTTGATAAAGTCGGATGGGATACGATAAGCTAAATTTGATTTCACATCCGTCCAAAATGAAGAAAAGCTTTGCCACGAATTAACACGAATGATCACGAAAAAAAAAATTATCACTAATTTTTAAGCAGAATTGATATAAATTTGTTTTGGACAGCATAAGTTTAAGATTAAGGTGGATTGAAGGGTTGATTTAAAAAGACTCGATATTGTTCCAAAAATGTTATCAAAACAGATAAAATTTTAATACTGTTTAATTTATGAAAAACGTTTTGGACAGCAATGATAATTTATAAAAAAAGATTTTTTTAATTTAAACAAATAATCAATATGGGAATAAAAATTATTGAACTCGGAAGCAGCGGTATGAAGGCTTCGAATTTAGGTCTCGGCTGCATGGGAATGAGCGCTTTTTACGGAGAGACTGATGAAAAGGAATCACTAGCCGCAATAGATCTTGCACTGGAGAAAGGAATAAATTTCTTTGATACGGCTGAGATATATGGTCCGTTTAAAAATGAAATTCTGCTTGCAAAAGCAATGAAGGGAAGAAGGGATAAATTCATGCTTGCAACGAAGACCGGCATTGAAGTAAAGGATGACGGAACTTTTGTCGGAGTCAACGGAAGACCCGAATACATAAAAAAAGCCGTTGACCGTTCACTTAAACATCTTGAAACCGATCACATAGATCTTTATTATATTCACCGCATAGATCCGAATACTCCAATAGAAGAATCTGCAGGCGCAATGGCGGAACTTGTAAAAAGCGGTAAGATAAGATATTTTGGCCTTAGCGAAGCATCACCTGCCACTATCAGAAAAGCAAATTCCGTTTATCCTGTTACCGCCCTTCAGACTGAATATTCTTTGTTTGAAAGAAGCGTTGAAGACAACGGAATACTTGATACGGTTAATGAGCTGGGAATTGGTTTTGTAGCATATTCACCTCTCGGAAGG
>JAGPCH010000121.1 GCA_018058125.1 Ignavibacteria bacterium
ACTCAGGAGGTATAAAAAATGAAAAGAAATTTTCTTACTCTTACAAATTTAACACGGATGTCAAAGGAAGATTTGCAGGTTATAGTAACAATTTTGAACCCGCGATTGAATTATCCTTTAGTAAAGACAGTAAAAGCGGTAAAGTTAAAAAATTCAAAACCCGTATATCCACGTTCGGTAAACATTCGATTTACAACGGTTTAGCGGCGGCAGCAGCCGGGATTTATTTTAATATAAGTCCGGAAAAAATTAAAAAAGCTCTTCAGAATTTCAAACCCGTTTCACCGAAGAGAATGGAGGTAATAAACAAAAACGGGATGGTAATAATTAATGACGCATATAACAGTAATCCGGAATCAGTAAAAATGGGAATCGAGACAATGATTGAATACAAAACAAATGGAAAAAAATATGCAGTGCTGTCGGATATGCTGGAGCTGGGGAAAGTTTCAAAAAAAGAACATCATGAAATTGGGAAATTTTCGGTCAAAGCAGGATTAGAGAATTTATATACATATGGAAAAGAGAGCTTGAATACATTCAAAGGAGCAGCTGAAATTGAAAACAATTTATATTTTGAAAATAAAGAAGATCTGATAGAAGTTTTAAAAAGGAATCTGAAAAAAAATGATGTGATATATGTAAAAGGTTCGAGAGGCATGAAGATGGAAGAAGTAGTAAATGAAATCATAAAATAATAATACATGCTTTACAAACTTGCAGAATACATAAATGCTAATTTTAATCCGCCGGGATTTGATATTTTTAAATTTATCACTTTCAGATCAGCGCTTGCGGCGATCACAGCATTATTGATAAGTTTTATACTCGGTCCGAGGATCATTAAAATTCTGCAAAGAAAGCAAATAGGCGAAGCAAGAAAGGAAGACGGACCTCAGTTTCACTGGTCTAAAGCAGGAACTCCGACAATGGGAGGTTTTATAATTTTATTTTCCGTATTGATCCCGGTTTTGCTTTGGGGTGATCTGGGAAACATATATATCATTATAATTTTATTTGTCACTATAGCTTTGGGACTGGTAGGATTTACGGATGATTATCTTAAAGTTATAAAGAAATACAAGAAAGGACTTGCCGAGAGATACAAGCTACTTGGTCAGCTCACGGTGGGACTGATAGTTGGATGTGCTATTTATTTTCTCCCGCAGTTTGAAGGGATACATTCTATTACCACTATTCCTTTTTTAAAGGGCGTAGAGTTTGATTTTTCAATATTATATATACCTATAGTAGTTTTCATTATTACTGCTACATCCAACGCAGTAAATTTTACGGACGGACTTGACGGGCTGGCAGTTGGAACAGTAGGAGTAGTTGCTCTTACACTTGGGATCATAGCATATGTATCAGGTAACATAGAGACTTCGAAATATCTGAATATAATTTATTTAAGAGGAAATGGAGAGCTGGCGATTTACTGTTCGGCTTTAGTGGGAGCTGCATTAGGATTCTTATGGTATAATTTTTATCCGGCACAGGTATTTATGGGAGATACCGGTTCACTGGCATTAGGAGGAGCGATCGGTACATTATGTGTACTTGTAAAAAAAGAATTCATGCTTCCTGTACTGGGCGGAATATTTTTTGTAGAAGCTTTATCGGTGATCGTTCAGAGATATTACTTTAAGTATACAAGAAAGAGATTCGGTGAAGGCAAGAGAATATTTAAAATGGCTCCCATACATCATCATTTTGAAATGAAAGGGATACCGGAGCCTAAGATAGTAGTTAGATTTTATATAGTAGCAGTAATACTTGCGATAATAACTTTAGCATCATTAAAAATCAGATAAGAATTCAATGAGAAGATCAGGATGATCAATTTTACCAATAGTTCTTTTACGATACTGGGAGCAGGAAGAAGCGGAATAGCTGTTGCCAAGCTACTTAAGAAAATGGGGGCAAAAGTATTTCTTAGTGACGGAGGATCGAAAGAGTCACTGAAATTTCTGGATGAAGAAAATTTAAAAAAAGAAGAAATTGAATACGAGCTTGGGGGACACACTGATAAAGTATTTGAGAATGATATTTTCGTAAAGAGTCCGGGAATATTTCCTGACAGTGAAATTATACTGAGGGCATTTGAAGCCGGAAAGGATATTTATTCTGAAATTGAAATTGCTTATGAGATCTGCAAGTGCCCTGTAATTGCTATCACGGGAACAAACGGTAAAACAACGACGACGATCCTGACCGGTGAGATATTCAGGAATGCCGGATATGATGCTAAAGTCTGCGGAAATGTCGGACTGGCATTTTCAGAAATCGCAGATGAGACAACGGATAAATCCGTTGTCATACTGGAGGCAAGCAGTTTTCAGCTTTTTGATACAGAAAATTTCAGACCAAAGATTTCGGTCTTATTGAATATTACGAATGATCACATTGACTGGCACGGAAGTTTTGAAGATTATCTTGAGGCAAAACTGATGATCACAAATAATCAGACCGAAGAAGATCTGGTAATTATAAACTATGATGATAAAATTTTAATGGAATCAGATATAAATAAAGAAGTTAAGAGAGCGTATTTCAGTATTAAAGAGGATCTTATTGCAAAAGATGCAGAGAGAGGAAGTTTTATAAAAGATGATAAGATAGTTTATTTCGACAAAAAAAACGGAACACAGGAAACATTAACAGAAACATTAACGGAAACAATCATGGAAACGAGAGAAATCAATATAAGAGGAAATCATAATCTTTATAATTCGCTGGCGGCAGTGATCTCAGCCAGAGCCTTTGATATTAAGAAAGAGATAATAAAAGAAACTCTGATGAAATTCAAAGGAGTTGAGCACAGGATAGAATTTGTGAGAGAGCTCAAAGGAGTGAATTTTTACAATGATTCCAAAGCAACAAATGTAGAATCATTACAGGTAGCGCTGGAAGCATTCGAAGGAAACATTGTATTGATTTTAGGCGGCAGGGAAAAGGGGAATAATTATGGTACAATTGATAAACTGGTAATGGAAAAAGTAAAAACAATCATAGCAGTTGGGGAAAGCAGGGATAAGATCGCTGAATATTTTAAGGATAAAGTTAAAACGGTTATAGTGGAATCATTTGAAGATGCGGTAGATAAATCTAATGAAAATTCTGTATCAGGAGATACAGTATTGTTATCACCGGCATGTAAGAGTTTTGATATGTTTGACAGTTATGAGCACAGGGGAAAAGAGTTTAAGAGGCTGGTGAGTTTGCTGAAGTAGAGTTAGTTAGCAGAGAGATCCGGAGGAAACCGTTTAAACGGTTTCTCCGGAATTTTACCGGTCAAATTTCAAAATCAATATATAATTTATAAAGTTAATCATAAATAATTTTTACAATCAGATTGGCAAACCGCAACAAAATAGATATATGGATCCTGATCCCCGTACTGATGCTCATGCTTTTCAGTATAGGAGTGGTTTACAGCGCAAGTTCTGCATTTGCACTGGAGAAGTTTCAGGACAGTAATTATCTGATCAAGCAGCATGCGATAAAGATCATAATATCTATAGTTGTAATATTTGCTATTGCAAGGATTGATTACATAAATCTGAAAGGCATTGCAAAACCATTGATCTGGCTAGCTATAGTGCTTCTGATATTTACTTTGTTCAGCGGGAAGGGACCAATCAAAGGCGCAAGCAGATGGATCAATCTCGGACCATTCAGTTTTCAGCCGTCTGAGTTTGCAAGATATGCAGTGGTAATATATGTAGCCTTTCTCTTAACTAAGAAAAAAGATTACATGGATCTTTTATACAGAGGATATTTACCGGTATTATTTTATGTGCTGATTATAAGCGGATTGATTTTAATACAACCGAATTTTTCAATTTCATCGATAATATTCATGACTTGCATGGGAATGATTTTTTTATCGTCAGCTAAGAAAAAGCATATAATATTTACATTTACAGCATTGCTGCCGTTTGCTATTTTGTTCGTTTTGTCAAAGGACTATATAATGAAAAGAATCACATCTTACAGTGAATACAGTTCCGACGGAAGTACAAGCTATCAGCTTCAGCAGGCATTGATAGGATTTGGTAACGGAGGTTTGTTTGGCATCGGACCGGGAAATTCAAATCAGAGGGATTTTTTTTTACCGGAAGCGCATGGTGATTTTATTTTTTCAATAATCGGTGAGGAATACGGATTTATAGGAACATTGATCATATTGAGTCTTTATTTTGTAATTGCAGTAAGAGGATTTAAAATTGCTAAAGAGAGTAAGGATGAATTCGGGAAATATATTGCATTCGGAATAACGGTATTAATTGTATTGAATGCAGTTATTAACATGTCAGTTGCAAGCGGAGTAATTCCTACAACCGGAGTAACTCTTCCGTTTGTAAGCTATGGCGGAACTTCAATAATATTTTCCGCTCTAGCAATCGGAATTCTGCTGAATATCTCTTCGCACAGAGATGAGATATCGGATGAATTAGTAATAGAATAATGAGATATCTATTCTCAGGCGGAGGTACCGGAGGTCATATTTTTCCGGCAATAGCAATAGCAGAAGAGATAAAGAAAGCTGATACTGAAGCTGAATTTTTATTCATAGGTGCAAAAGGCAGGATTGAAGAAAAGATCGTTCCTTCACATAATTTCAGACTGGAGACAATTGATATTACCGGAATTAACAGGACAAACATTCTGAATAATACTATGTTACCTGTAAAGTTTCTGAAGGCATTAATGAGATGCAGAAAGCTTATCAGGAATTTTGCTCCGGATGTAGCGGTAGGGACCGGAGGATTTGTTTGCGGACCGGTGATCTACACGGCAAACTTACTGGGAATCCCGACACTGATACAGGAAGGGAATTCGTTTGCAGGAAAGACGATAAAGTTTCTGGCGAGGAAAGCGGATAAAGTAGTCATCAATTTTGAAGAGACGGGAAAATATTTAAGGAGGAAGGATAATTTAATAATTATCCCGCATCCGATCAGAAGCTCTCTGGTCAGAACTGATAAAGAGAAGGCGACTGAATATTTCGACCTGGACAGTAAAAGAAAAACCATATTTGTATTCGGCGGAAGTCAGGGCGCAAGAGGGATCAATGAGAAGATTGATAAAATACTTGAAGATATTCAAAAGATAAACGTAAATGTTATCTGGCAAACGGGTAAAAATGATTTTAACAATTACAGTACCAAGTATAAAGATCTGAGAGAAACTGTTAAGATACTTGAGTTCATTGACAATATCGATAAAGCGTATTCATCAGCTGACATACTCATCTGCAGGGCCGGGATCACGAGTATAATGGAAATCGCTTTTATGCGAGCAGCAGCAATCCTTATTCCTCTGCCATCTTCTGCGGAGAATCATCAGGAGCTAAATGCAAGGAGTGTAGAAAAAAGAGGCGCGGCAATAATGGCATTGCAGAGTGAACCATCGGAAAAGTTGTTTGCAGGTATTGAAAAACTTTTGAATGATGATGACTTAACCGGAAAGATCAAAGAAAATGCAGGCAGTATAGCAGATCCGGAAGCCGCATTTAAAATTGCACAGGAAGTTATGAAGCTGGCAAAAAATAATAGTATAAAACAATAATCTGTGAAAGAAAGAATTTATAAATATAAGCTCGATTTTTATTACAAGTCACTGATCATTTATCTTGTGACGCTTATTATTTATATCATAATAAAAGGAAGATTCTTTCATGCAAGTTTTGAGGTTGTAGTCAAGGATCCGATAATTTATATAATTGCAATTTTCATACTCTTCTTTCTC
>JAGPCH010000122.1 GCA_018058125.1 Ignavibacteria bacterium
ATAAACTTTCACCAAAATCAGTTTTATAAAGATCTATTGCAGAGTATTTATCCGAATATTTATTACTGCTGCATAATTTTTTAAATTTTTCAAAATCAGTTTCTATTTCAACTTCAATTTTACCTGGAGTAAGCTGATATTTCTTACCTTTGATTACTAATATTTCCTTTTTAACATTTTCTTTAAAAAGATCCGAAATAAAAGTCTGTAGTGTTTTTCTTACCTTATTTATTTCCACATCAGCAATAGCATCATATTTAATGTCCTTTGAGTTGTACAATATATCATCGATTAGTTTGTCTTTAGTTATATCATGATTCATGACGGATTTGTAAACAATATAAAGAAAAATTGATTTAGATTTAGGTCTGTGCCAAAGATCATCGGTTAACTCAAGATGATTAATGAAAATTTTATTACCGTTTAAAAACTCAACATTAATATTCAATGACTGAGAATTGCTTACTTTTTTAAGCTTACTTAAAGGTATAATCCTTTCTATGTACTTATTTGTAATATCGTTTTCTGCAGCATATGAAAATACTTTTTTCAATTTACCGGCATTTGCTCTGAAATGGATGTAATTATCAAATTCATATTCTTCACACAATCTTAAAAATTCCAGGTAAGCTTTTTTAAATTTTGCTGCTTCCCTGTTTTGAGCAAAAGCATAGGATTCACAAAAGCAGATTACAGCCTGATTGAATAAAGTAAAATTTATTTTCTTTAATGAGTTTATCTCTTTTAAGAATTTTACATATAACTTTTTATCTCCTGTTAGCAAAGATGCTTCCAAACCAAGGATCAACTTCCGGGTTGAGGAAATATTGTATATATTGCTTTCAAGTATATTCAGAACTTTTTCACCGTCACCAAGCAGATTATAACAATAAAGGATCAATGAATCTATAAAGTAGATATAGTTTTTCTGGAAGGTATTCTTTTTAAGAACTTCCAGCTCAGATATTACTTTTGTGAATTCAAAGTTTAAAAATTTTCTTAAAATAGTCTGAAATTCAAATTGATTTTTATATGTTGAAAATATGGTTCTGTTTTTCTCATTATTCCGCTTTTCAAGAAGACTATAAAAATTTTCATATTCGGTAAAATTGTAACTGGCAAACAATGCAAAGCACATCTGACTGTAATTGGACAGATCAAAATTCTTAAGATCAAAATTGTTTAATATAAACTCAACTACCATGTTACCCGACCTGTAATCCCCGTAATCAAAGAATATCAGCAATGAAAATGCGCTTTCCACAATACTGTTTTCTTCTTCTTCCGAATTTATTTTCTTTTCTTTCAGTGACATCTCACGGAATATATCCTTCAGTCTGTCAATATATTTTTTACTTTTTTTATTTTCACCGGTGGTAATATATGATTTGATCAGTGATACAATAAACTGAATTTCCTGCTCAGTCTTTAGTTTGAATTTCAAAATATGTTCGGAGATTTCTATATTAGCTTTGCCTATTCCCTCTTTGTAAAAATTACAGTTACAGATAAGCATCAGCAGCTCAATATAGTAATTCACATCACCTGATTTGATTTTACTTACGGGAATAAGATATTTCTTCTTATCACCAGATGATAATTTTACAACAATTATGTTTTTTAAATATGTTATTGCTTTATCAATATTTTTATCTTTATATATGTATGTACTTACTTTCAGCAAAATATACTCAAGCGAATCCTTAAAATTAACATCCTGAATATCTTCGATCTTTGTGAACAATCCGCTTGAATGAATCAGCAGAAGTTTATCCGAAGCATTCATTCTGATCCAGTTTCTTAATGAGTCATATTCTTTAGCCTTTATAAGATAGTTCAAAGCAATATATACTTCCCTCCACTCCTTATTCTTTAGATAGTATTTTCCAAGCTGATTATATATTTCATTGATTTCCTTCTCGGTAAACTTCTCTATTGCAATTTTATTCAGATATTCCCTCAGCAGTTCGTGAAGTCTGTATGTCTCATCTTCCCTATTGATAAATACGTTTTTCTCATAGAGATTGATGAGCAAGCTATATCCTGATTTTATTTTCATGACATTCTCAATAATATTTTTTGAGAATGACTCGGGGAAAGATAATTTCAGCAGCAGATTTTTTTCTTCACTAGTAAATTCCTCATAAATCTCATTTGTAAAATAATCAAAGATCTCCTTTCTGCTGAAATCATGATTTCTGTCTTTCAGCAAATCCTTGTCATCGGACATTATAAAAAGCTGTATAGCCGTGACCCAGCCTTCTGTAGTTTTTAAAAATTCCTCAAGCTGAATCTTATCAATTGACTCAGTCTTAAAGGCGTATGCTTTCAGAAAATTTTCTATATCCTGAATAGTAAATGAAAGATCATCTTTAGTGATCCTCCCAAGCCAGTTCTTTGCAAGGAATTTAGGGTAATTGATCTTTTTGGGATCTCTTCTGGTTACAAAAACAATATTAATATTTGAAGGCAGGTATTCGAGGAAATAATTCAAAGCCGAACAGACTTCATCACTCTCATCTATATTATGAAAATCATCAAGGAAAATATACAATTGCTTCTTTTTCTTCTTCAGGTAAAGGAACAAGTCGCTTGAAAATGAAGATATGACATTATTTATCTTTTCGTCCAGTGAAACATTTTGCGAACCGGAAAGAACCTTTTTCAGATTTCTACCGAATTTTGAATCGTCAAAATTTTTTTCGAAAGCTATTGCGAGAAGCAGAAAGAAGTTTTCAATAGAGTTATCATATGGACTGAGACTGATCCATAATTTCAGATCTTTCTTTAACTTATGAAAGTATTCAACTGAAAAAGAAGTTTTACCATATCCGGCAGGAGCAGTGATCAGTATCAGTCTTTTTGATTCATACGAGGAAATCTTATTAAGAAGTTTTTCTCTGGAATAATAATAACCGGGTATTTCAGGTGCTATGATTTTTTGTGTATGCTCGATTCTCAGAACCAAATTGATTTCTCCGGCTAATATTTATAATGAACAAACTATTAAACATAATTAAGAAAGGCAATAATCATATTTTGGTAAATAAATTATTGCCTTTTGTATTTTTTATTAACAAATCAATTATGCTTCCGCAGGCTCAGAAGATCTTATCTTTATTTCACCTACAGGAATTATAACAGGATCTTTCACAGTAGTTGACACATTGAATGATTCTTTTGTCTGTTTATTTTTTAAGCTTTCCTGAAGTTCAAGGTTTTTCCTGATCTTTTCTTCAAACTCCTTTAGCTTTTCCTCAATTGTCATTTCAGTACTTTTCTTAGTTACCATATCCTCCCGGTATCTCTTTAAAAAATATCCGATTGTCTCAACCCTGATCTTAATAGAACCGGTTGGTTTGTTTTCATCAATATCCTTGAATGAAAAATACGGCGTTCCTGAGCTCTCGACTATTTCCTGTATTACTGAATAGATCGGCGCATCATGACCGCATTTGAATGAAGATAATTCAAGCGCAACTAAATTTGGATGACGGGCTGTGTATTTCGCCGCCCATACTTTCCTTGATGTGTTTTCCGAATAAGAATTTTTCCAGACATCTTCTATATCAAATGGCGACCTGATCAGTCCTGCTTTGATCTCATCACCGAATAATTTATCGAGTGTCTCTTCATCCGTTGGCAATGTGTCCTGATAAAATACCGGATAACCGAGCTTCTGAAACTCTTCAAGAATTTCATGATTAATACCCGGATCGTTATGATATGGTCTTGCAAGGACTACTATTCCTACTCTGTTTTCTCTTTCCAATGTGTCTAATATATGTTTGGATTCATCCTTTAGCCCGTCCATGAATTTATAATATGCTATGTATCCTTCTTTCACAGCCTGAATATTCTCTTCCATGCTGACTCCGAGAATATCCTTAAAACAATCATACATCTGATTGATCGTAAGCTGTTCATTAAATAATTGAACAAAAGGACACAGATATTCTATTTCAAATTCCTTGAACAGATCGCCCTCTTTTGTGAAAGCGGCTTTAGCCGCTTCTATCGTTGCGGTGATTGTCGGACATGCATTATGAGCCTGAGCAAATTCCAGATCCGATGGCATGTTGTCAACTATCGGCGAAAACAAAAAGTCTATCTTCTTTTTCTTATTCTGCACATAAAGTAAATTATGTATATGCGGAATAGCAACTTTTGACGGGAAACATGGATCTATGCTACCTCGCTTTGCTCCGGCTTTGTACATCTCCTCTGATGTAAACTCCGAGTATACAAAATTTCCCGGCATGATTCCCAATGCTTCAAGATATGCTGTAAAGAATGGCGTATGCTGATACATATTCAATACTCTCGGAATTCCGATAACAATCTTCTTTCTTCTTTCACGAAGTCCTATTTGGTGAGCATATTCAGCTTTGTCTTTCTTGCTTACAAGTAAACCTTTCGGCTCTTTGATTTCCTTTAATACCACTTTAGGCTTGTAAGTGATCCATGCATTTTTAGCAGCCTCCTCGATCATGTTAGGATTTACTTTCTTTATGTCGTCAAGTCCCTGCTTGATTCCTCTCATGTCTGCAATGTCCTCTACTGTTCCCTTTTCACAGGTTGCTATGATAAGTCTTTGTGTGCCCTCTACTAAAGGTACTTTTGATTTTGGATTTACAATTTCCTCAGGTTTGAATTCATTTAATTCAATGAATTTCTGTCTTTCTTCTTCTAACCTTTCTTCAGGAATATTTTCTGTTTTTACATCAATGAATGTTCTGAGACATTTATTTTTACAGAAGTAACATCTGGTAGTCTCCTCTCTTGTTGTCTTGAATATGATCTTTGAAACTCTGTCCAGACCAATGAATTCAGTCCTTTTACCGTTGTGATATAATCTTGCAGCTTCAATTCCGCAACCGATCGCTCCGGCTTCACCAGTGTGCTTATGCACAAAAACCTGAGGAGTAATTCCGCTTCCCTTAAATCTTTCTTCAATGAAATCCACCTGAGTCTTTACTGCCGCGAGATTATGCTGAGTACCTCCCTGTAATACAAATGTCGAACCGAGCTTAGCAAGATTCGGGATCTGCGAAACATAAAGCCAGATATTCTTAGGTAATACATTGGCTAGTCCTGCCATTATCTCTTCTGCCTTCCAACCCTGTCTCTGAAAATCTACAATATCCGACTGCATGAATACT
Source organism: Ignavibacteria bacterium (assembly GCA_018058125.1). Lineage (GTDB taxonomy): Bacteria > Bacteroidota > Ignavibacteria > Tepidaquicellales > Tepidaquicellaceae > JAGPCH01. The sequence continues at coordinate 5,163 of JAGPCH010000122.1, forward strand.
GCACAGCCGTATCCGAATGTCGGATATGTCTTTGCTTCAAATGCTTTATCAGCAAACTCTTCAACTGTGTATCCAAAACCCTGTGCCGTGGACTGAAGAAAATATCCGTTACCTGCTGAGCATTGAGTATTCAATTTAAAATCTACTACCCTGCCCTGATTCAGAATAATTATTTTAATATCCTGTCCGCCTACATCACAGATCACATCCGTATCAGGATAATAATGAAGTCCTGCCTGTGTGTGAGCAACAGTTTCGACCAGAGCAACATCAGCATGAAGTACATCTTTCAGAATATCTTTTGCATAGCCGGTTGTACCAACTCCTAAAATCTCAAGCGTTGCACCCTGCTCTTCCACCTGTTCCTTTATCTTTGCTAATATCTCTATAGTATCTTCTATAGGATTTCCTTTTGATAACTGATAAGCTTTTACCAGAACTACTTTATCAAGTGAAACTAAAGCTGCTTTTGTAGAAGTGGATCCTCCGTCAATTCCGATGAATCCTCTTACTACTTCACCCGGTTTAAAAGTTGCCGGTATGAACTTTTCCACTTTATATCTTTCCTTAAACTCATTTAACTC
>JAGPCH010000123.1 GCA_018058125.1 Ignavibacteria bacterium
CAGAAGAGACAGTGTGAAGTCGGGGAGGATGTTTGGGGTGATAGGGATGCGGTGAGCTTTGTTCGTTTCAATAGAAAGTAGAATTGAAGCGGAGCTTCGAGTACAAGTGCGTTCCCAAACCGGAGTTTGGGAACGAGGATAAAAGATAAATTATTTTCTTAGAGACTTTGAAACTTAGAGGCAAAAAAAAAGCTAACCTCTTTTCTTCAGTACTTTCAAACTATAGATCCCGATCAGCAGCATCACGATCCCGCCTGTAATGAACGGCGACTTGAAACCCATATACTGATAAACAAATCCTCCCCACGTCGGACCGAGGAATCTTGCAAACGAACCGAGTGACTGATTGATCCCGAGTATTGTTCCTTGTTTGTCAGGACTTACATTCTGCGAAAGAAGACTTTGTGAAACCGTGTTGCTCATGCCATTGCCGAGACTGAGAATGAAAAGGAATATCAAAAGAAGAGTAACGCTTGTAGAATAACCTATAAAATATAAACCTATGGAAGCAATGAAAGCGCCGATTATCAGTACAGTCTCTTCGCTGAAAAAATTCTTGAATACTTTCAGAAAAAATAACTGAACGAGAGCGCCAACTATTCCGAGAAATGAAAACAGATATCCTATCTCAGCCTGATTCAGATTCAGACCGTCCTTTCTTTCGGCAAACAACTGCATTGTCCCGAAGATGTTTGAGAAGGCGAATACAGTTACAAAGAAAATAATAATGAACTTCCCGAAGTTTTTATTTCTGACCGTTTCGAAGATAAGTTTAAGATTTAAAATACGGATCTTATTTTTTGTCTCGCGGTTCTTAAGCTGAATTTCTTTGGGAAGAGTTTCTTTGAAAATGAATATGCATAGAATAGTATCAAAGAGAGACAGACCTGCCGCCACAAACACAGGAAATCCGAATCCGAAATTTTCAGAAAGCACACCGCCTATTGCCGGACCGAAAACAAACCCAAGAGAAAATGCAACACTGATAAGACCAATGCCTTTAGTTCTGTCCTCAGGCGGAGTCACATCGGATATAGCTGCGAGCGCAGCTGAGATATTGGCAGCAAACACACCTGCAAATGCACGCGCAAGAATCAGAAGTAACATGGATTTTATGATTCCGGAAAATACAAGAGCAAGTACAAAGAAGGAAAGGAAACTTCCGGTCAGACTCATTATAAGAATCGGCTTGCGTCCGTACCTGTCTGAGAGTGAACCCCAGACCGGAGAGAATATAAACTGCATAAGCGAAAATATCCCAACTGTAAATCCGATCATCAGATCGCTCATTCCAAGTTCATTAAAGGAAAATGACGGAAGCAAAGGAATGACTATACCGAATCCGAGTAGATCAATGAAAACAGTCAGGAATATTATTGCCAGTGCAGAACTTTTTTTCAAAATAAAAATAAATTAAACTTCAAAAACCGGAACAGGACAGAAAGAAACTATAAAAATAAAATATGTGAACCAGCCTGTAAGCATTCGTCCCTTGCCAAGCGGAGCTTCAGATTCGGAATAAGTCTGCGGATGCCTTATCTTAATAATAAAGAATATCAGTGCAGCCCAGATTAGCCAGTTTATGGAACCAGCATTATTATTGATCCCGATAAGCGGCAGTAATCCGAGAAGTCCGAATATTATAAGCAAAGCGAAAATGACATAAGCTACATATTTATGTTTATCACCAAACATGGCGTATGATATATGTCCGCCGTCAAGCTGTCCGACAGGAAGCATATTCAATGAAGTGATAAGAAGTCCAAACCATCCGACGCATAAGAAAGGATAGTGATAAAATTCATTCATAGGCGGCATGAACACATTTGTAGAAGAAGCGAATATTTTTTCGAAGCTCCAGAATAGAATATTATATCCGAATGTAAATCCGGTTAAAGGGATTCCGGAAGTTTGATATTCGGGATGAAGTTCATAGAGATAATCTATTGATGGCAGATTTGTAAAACCAATCAACAATATAATCACTGAAGTAATCCAGCCTGCGATCGGTCCCGCGGCGCCAATATCGAGTAAGGCTTTACGACTGTAATATCTCGCTTTCATCCTGATGACCGCGCCCATAGTCCCGAACGGATTCAGAAAAAGAAACGGGAACGGAATATAATACGGAAGAGTAACCGGTACTTTGTGATACTTTGCTGCAAAGTAATGACCGAATTCATGTGTTGAAATTACAAGTAATATCAGAAAAGAATAAGTTAGTCCGAAAGAAAAATTATTCAGCTGATACGGATCTTTGTTAGCCCAGAATACACCGGCAATGGTAGTAGAAAAAAATGTAAAAATGAAAAGTAAAAAGTTTATTAAAAAAGCGTATTTATTTTCTTTCTCAGGTATATCCTGATCATAATATATCTCCGCATTTTCTTCCTGCGAATCCGGAATTTCTGACTGACTCATTAAAAAATTAAAGTATTAAAAATTGTGAAATATATTAATCATTACCCGTTTAAATTAAAATATACTTTTATGAGCGATGATCGAAGCATTTCAACGCAGAGAAGCAGCGAAATACTTTTAAAACTAATCCTGCCGGATTTTCTGTTTCAGAAATTGTATATATGTACAACAAACAGTCTTTCTTTCAGTGTTTTATATAAATTACGTTAATAAAAATGTCTTCAGTTAATCATTTAAATCAAAGTTTAAATTAATGATATTGCAGTAAAATTTTTTAATTATTAAATGATCGAAGAAAAGCCGGAAAATTCATTTCAGATACCGGGTAACGGAAAAGGTCCGCTTGCAAACATATCGCCGCTGATTTTCATATTCCTGTCATTATCGGTGGTATTTTTTTTATATCAGATAATCGGAAGCAGTATTACATATCTGATACTGGGATCTGATATTGATATCAATGAAAGTAATGTAAATGTAACGAGACTGATAATTACGTTTGCGCAGTTTATGTTCATATTCGTTCCGACATTGATACTCGTGATGCTTCAGGATAATAATTTAAAGGAAGCCTTCCGGCTTAAGAAACCGAAGATGTCCGTATTTGCTCTGGCCATAATAGGGATATTTGTCATACAGCCTTTTCTTCAGATGTTCATGTATTACCAGAATGAGATCATTTTCAATCTGCCGTTTGGGACGGAGTTTCTCACAAAGCTGAAAGAAATATTTGATACGCTCGAAGCATCCACGGAAAAACTGGTTACTGCGAATTCGATCCCTGAATTTTTGATGATAGTCATCGTGATAGCGGTCACGCCGGCAATCTGCGAAGAATTTCTTTTCAGAGGGCTTGTGCTTAAAAATTTTGAAAAGATCATTTCACCCGGTAAGGCAATTTTCTTCACCGGACTTTTATTTGCCCTGTTTCATTTTCATCCTTTTAATCTGATACCATTGGCTATACTTGGAATATATCTTTCGCTTATAGTATATCACAGCGGCAGCATATACACAGCCATAGCGGTTCATTTTATAAATAATTTTATCTCGGCTCTGGCTGTATATATTTACGGGACGGAAATGATAGGCTCAGAAGCAGCCGCCAACATTTCGGGGTCGGAGCAGACAGAACTACTGATTTATGGAACAGTTTCGCTCATAGTTTTCATTGCAATAATCTTTCTGATCAGAAAAAATTCAGTTGCAGATTCACAGCAGAATTTTCAGGATCGAATTCAAAATCAGCCTCCTACCGTGAATGAGTAATCTCACAAAAAGAATAATCGCGGGAATTTTCGGAATACCTTTAATAATCGGAGCATGCTATCTCGGCGGGATTTATTTTCTGATCTTTTCAATGATTGTTTCATCACTTGCATTAAAGGAATTGTTCGGCATGTTTGAAGTAAAGAATATCAGGGTTTTAAAGTACCCGGCAATATTTATTTCAATACTGTTACTCGCTCTGAGTTATTTTGATTTTGATATTGTTTCAGTATTCAGTTTAATTGTTTTTTTAATTTTGACATCGGAGATTTTCCGTAAAGAGAAAAATCCCTTGAATCCCATAGTAACTGTATTCGGATTTTTATACATAACTCTGCCTTTCATATTTTTAAATATTTTACTTAAAGAAAATCAGCCGGGAATTGATTTGAATATAGTAATATATATTTTCATACTGATATGGGTTTGTGATACTTCGGCATATTTTGCCGGAAGGTTATTAGGCAAACACAAACTTTCAGAGATCAGTCCGAAGAAGACATGGGAAGGATCTGTTAGCGGATTGATCATGTCAATTCTTGTATCTGTCGGTATAAGTTTTGCATTTCCGGATAAGATCACTTTTGCTAATGCCTTATCGATAGGATTAATAACCGGGATTTTTTCGCAGACCGGAGATCTGTTTGAATCATTGCTAAAGAGGTATTGCGGGGTTAAGGATTCATCTGATCTGATCCCGGGTCATGGAGGGATTCTTGACAGATTTGACAGTTTGATATTTGTAGCGCCGGTGGTTTTTGTATATTTGAAATTTTGCAATTAGATAAAGACATCTTACATTTTTTAACTGATTGAAATCAACGAGGTAAAAATTTTTTCAATGCCAACATGAATATTTATCTTGAAAATAAATTATACAGGATAAAAATTTATTGAAATTATAAAAAAAATATAATTGATAATTTAAATTATTATTGTAATTTGTAAGAAACAAACTGAGTCAAATATTCTGAAAAAAATAATTCGAATAATCGTTTAAAAAACTAAGTTAAAATGGAAAATAAAAAAACAAAAAAATCAGATTCAGAAAAACCTGTCCGCAAAAAAAAATCCGAAAAAGAGTCTTCTGAAGAAAGAGAACCTATGGACGAAAGGGAAATAGGGGAAATGCTTGAAGATGAAATGCTCGGCGAACTTGATGAAGAGGATGACGATGAATTCATTCATAAAGTAGAAGAGTTCAAGAAAGGACATTCCAAGTCTAAAATGATAAGCGTATTCAAAAAGATCGGAAAGCCCAAGGTCACGGAAGTTAGCAAACTCGATCCGGAAAAGATTAAAGATGAACTTAAGAAACTAATAGTTCTGCTTGATAAATATAATATCATAGTGCACTCTCACGGAGAATATGACGACAAGGAAAAATACAGATTCATTACTGAAGAGATATTTATGGAAGCGATCGAAGATAATACAAAAAAGATTGTGACATTTGTATATGAAGATTATCACCCCGAAATGGAAGACGATGATGATGATGAACCATATGATGATGTCTATGATGATAACTATTAAAACATATTTTTATTAAATCAAAACAATCTTGATTGGCAATTCAGAGCAGTAAAGAAAATTTAAATACAACTTTAATTGATTTTAAATTAAAGGGAACGGATGAAAGGATATACTCTCCGGAAAATTTCAGAGAAAAGGAAATACTTGTAATCATCTTTATGTGCAATCATTGTCCTTATGTAAAAGCCGTGACAGACAGGTTTGTTGAATTTCAGAAAAAATATGCTGACAGAAATGTACAGCTGATCGGAATTAATTCAAATGATCCGGAATCTTATCCCGAAGATTCTTTTGAGAACATGAAATTATATGCAGACGAATATGGAATGAATTTTCCATATCTGTATGATGAAACACAGGATACAGCGCGTAAGTACGAAGCAGTCTGCACACCTGATATCTATGTTTATGATAAAGAGAGAGTGCTGAGATACCGCGGCAGGCTTGATGACAACTGGAAAGACGAGAGCAGTATAAAAGCAAAAGATCTTGAA
>JAGPCH010000124.1 GCA_018058125.1 Ignavibacteria bacterium
CCTGAATCATATACTCGATGATCCTTTTATCCGGATTAAAATCCGAAATTGACGAAAGTCCGAGTCTGTCTATAACAAGCATTATCTTTTGTCTTTCATCCAGTATGAAAAGATTTTCCTTTTCAATATAATATTCCGCAGCCATAAGCATTGCTTCAAGCGGGATTAGTCCAATCAGTTCACTGCCGCAGACAGCAAGATTCATTTCCCGTGCGTCTGCTTTACATTCTTCGAAAGCGATATGCGGAGGTGTGACTTTATAATTATCAAGATTCATCGAAACCTGCGCCATGTTATATTCATCGACATACCACCCGATGCCTTTCACTTCTTTCAGACGGCCGGGCTGATCAGGCCCCCTTCCCTGTTCGCGGACATTCAATGCTATCTTGTGCGACTGCTCTTTGGTTCCGAGTATGTTCACATTGTAAGCAACAAGAAAGAATCTCGAACCTGTGACAGTTGCGCCGGACTTTTCTATGAATTCCTGCGGACCGAAATCAGGTTTCCATTCCGGTTTATAAATTTTATTCTTAATTCCTTCATATTCACCCGAACGGATTTGCTTCAGCATTTTTCTGTCAGGATTCGTTGAAGCTTCTTCATATAAATAAACCGGAACCCCAAGCTCCTCACCAACTCTCTTCCCGTATTGCTTTGCGCACTCTACACACTCTTCTGTCGTCACATTTGCAACCGGTACAAACGGCACAACGTCCACAGCTCCCATTCTCGGATGCTCGCCGGAATGTTTGGACATGTCTATGAGTTCATAGGCAGTCTTGGAAAACTGAAATGCAGCTTCGACCACTGCTTCAGGATCACCTACAAATGTAAACACGGTCCTGTTGGTGGACTTCCCCGGATCCACATCCAGTAAGGTCACGCCGCTGATTTTCCTCACAGCATCCGCGCAGGCGTTAATTATTTTTTCATCTCTTCCTTCAGAGATATTAGGGACACATTCTACTATTTTTTTCATATGTGAATTTTAATATTGTTTTTTTCTGCAGATAAAGAAAACCCTGCCGCTGTTTTCTTTTACCGATTTTCCGGTATCATCTTCAATTTTTAAAACATTAAAATATTTTTCAAGCTCATTTTTGATTTTAAATATCTCAAATGAAGATTCCTTTATATCAGCTTCTGTAAGTTTGTAATTATTTAATCTCACCTGTTCAAATATTTTCAAATTCCAGTTGAAAGTGTTTTTCCCGGTTTTATTAATATTTATTATCAGATTATTTTTTCCGAATTCATGTACGATCGGAGAAATGGTAGTAAAGTAATCAAGCTTAAACATCGTATTGATATCAAAGACAAACACTCCGTGCGGATTCAGATGTTCTGAAGTATTTTTGAATATTTTTTTCCAGTCGGAGAATAAAGTGATATGATTTATTGTATCATAAAGGCAGAGTATGAGATCAAACTTACGGTTAAATTTAAACTCCCTTATATCTTTCACTTTCAGTTCAGCTCCGGGTATCTTCTTCTTTGCGATCTTTATCATTTCAGATGAGATATCAATACCCGTAATATCAATTTTAGTATCGAAAGCTTTAAGATTTTCACCCGTCCCGCAGCCTAATTCGAGGACCGATTTAATTTCATTTTTACCTATGTACTTTCTTACAATTTTAAATAAATATTCACCTGTTTCAAATCCGGCACCGATTACCGTATCATAATATTTTGCAATTAAGTTATAGTCGGCTTTATTCAATGGCTATTTCTTTTTAGAATTAATTGTTTCATAAAACATTTTCAGGAATTCGGCAACTCCTCCATCATCATTTGATTTATCCGTTACAAAATCAGCCATCGTTTTAAGTTCATCCACAGCATTTTCCAGAGCGATATTTGTTCCACCGAACTGGAACAGATCCCGGTCATTATACCAGTCTCCGAAAACCATCACTTCTTCCTTACTGATATTTAGATATTTGGTAAGCATTTTAAGCCCGGTTCTTTTACTGACACCTTTTCTCAAGATCTCAATATTGAAAACTCCCTGAAAAGTCTGTGAGCGGTAATATTTAACTTTGAGAAACAATCCAAACGGCGGCTGCATTTTACTCTGAATATGTTTCATTACACTTCTGTCATTTCCTGACATAATGATCTCGAGTACATTATTCATATGGTCATCATACGATTTTACCAGTGTGTAAGTAGTCCCGAGTCTTGTCATAAAGTCCTTTATTACTGAATTATCTTCAGTATAAATTATTTCATCGTTATAGCAAAGAGCAACTTTTACATAATATGTCTCGGCAAATTTAAGAGCTTTTTTTACATACTTCTCATCTATGATAGATTTATTCAGGACAACTTTACCTTTTACATCCTGAATGAGCGTGCCGTTCAATGATATAAGTGGAATTTTAATATCCAGCTCTTTTGCAAGAGGGACTATAGATGAATGAACTCTCTGTGAAGCAAGAGAAAAGAGAATGTTTTTTTCCTGAAGTTTTTTGACTATCTGAACCGTATGAGGGCTTAAATTACCATCATTATCAACCAATGTTCCGTCAATATCTGATACAATTAATTTTATTCTTCTGAATCTGTTCTTTAATTCACTTAATGATAAACTCAATTCTGATTTTCCTCTTTTATAAAAGTTAAATTTACTACACCGTAACCGTATTGGGAAAAATTAGGATGATTAATTGTCTGCTGTTAATTTTTTTCAATAATACTCAGAATAAGAAAAAGTTTCAAAGTAATTATAAATAAAAAATTGTATCCTGATTAATTTCATACATAAATTATCTCGTTATATTTGTATCCGGTCTGAAGTATGACTATTATTTTTTTAAAGCCGAAGCAGGTTCCGGTACCCGGTGATGCAGACCTCCTGCAAGTTTGTCATTAAAAGTAGTCGGAATGTTTCCTTTTTCTGTTCTGTCTTTCCATGTTTCATAAATTTTACCGTCATCTTTTCTTATCATATCTATGCATCCTTCTACAGGACAGACCAGCGAACAAAGATTACATCCGACACAATTTTCTTCGATAATGTAAGGGACTCTTGTTCCGTTTTCCGAAAGCCCGATCGCCTGATGAGCACCGTCCTCACAGGCAATGTAACAAAGCTGACAGCCGATACATTTTTCTTTATGGATCTCAGCAATGATCTTATAATCAAGATTAAGATTCTCCCATGTCATAACGTTTGGCAGGGCTTTGCCGGTCATTTCATCGATATTATTAAAACCTTTATCTCTCATATAGCTTTCAAACCCGGGAATTATTTCGCGGATTATCCCGAATCCGTAATGCATTACTGCCGTGCATATCTGTACAGTTCCGGCGCCAAGTAGCATGAATTCCACTGCATCTCTCCAGTTTTCAATGCCGCCGATACCTGAGATAGGAAGATTTATCTCCGGGTCCTGCGCACAGTTCTTTACCATATTCATTGCAATCGGCTTGACTGCAGGTCCGCAGTAGCCGCCGTTTGTACTTTTACCATCGACAATGGGATAAGGCACAAAGTTATCTATATCAACACCAACAATACTCTGAATAGTATTTATAAGTGAAACAGCATCAGCGCCGCCTTCTTTAGCTGCCCTGCCCGGCTCGGTGATATCAGAAATGTTAGGCGTAAGTTTTACGATCACGGGTGTCTTCGCAACTTCCATAACCCACGCAACAATTGTTTTCAGCACTTCAGGTTCCTGTCCGACAGCCGAACCCATTCCTCTTTCACACATGCCATGAGGACATCCGAAGTTCAGTTCGAGTCCGTCAGCTCCAGCATTCTCCGCATCCTTTACGATCTGATGCCATTCTTTTCTCGACTCTACCATAAGCGAAACGATTACGGCATGATCGGGAAAATATTTTTTTACTTCTTCAATTTCTTTTAGATTATCTTTGAGAGGTCTGTCTGTTATCAGCTCAATGTTATTGAATCCTACCATACGACTGTCTCTGTAATTAACGCTTCCGTATCTGCTCGAAACATTAATTACCGGTATTCCGAGAGTCTTCCAAACCGCACCGCCCCACCCCGCATCAAAGGCTTTCATTATCTGATAACCTGAATTGGTCGGAGGGGCGGAAGCCAGCCAGAAAGGATTCGGAGCTTTAATTCCTGCAAAGTTTACTGAAAGATCAGGCATAGGTTTTTCTCCTTATGGATATAGATTTTAAAAGCATTAAATTAACTATAATAATCTTCTTACTCAATACCACGCTGATCTCAATTATAAATTATAAATTTTAAATTTAATAATTTTAATTTGCTTTATATTTCAGAATTTGGCTAATCGATAATTTTCCGGCATATTTGATGAATTATTATTTAAAACAATTCGGATTTTACTTAACAATTAAATTTCCTATTTATTATCAATCAACTCTGTTATTTTTGAAAACTAAAGATCAATGGTGTAAATTGTTTTTTTTTACAGGAACCATTTTTTTTTATTTCAGTTACACAGTAAGAATTTAAATTTTAAATGAAACATATATTAAGAGTTTTCCTTCCTCTCATCGCAATTTTTGTTTTCGTAAACCTCTATTTTGAACACCCCGACGGGATACAGCCAATAAGTAATTATCCGATCTGGATGCAGGAAAGCTATGGAGGACGACACACAAATCAAACTTCCGGTCTGACTTTTATCGGAGAAAAAGACGGAAAGAAAATATTTCTGGGAGTTGATGATATAGGTAAGATCAATAAACTAACCATTGACGAAAGACTGAATCCACCTACAATGGAAATTTTTGAGATACCGTATTCCAAAGAGATCAATGATCTTCTGTACAAATTCAAAAAAAAGGACATGGAAGATATATTTTATGATAAAAAGAATGACAGATTATTTCTGACTCTCGAAGGTCATGAATACAGTTCACTTGATCCGGAAATATACAAACAGAAAGAAGGGATTTACGAACTCACATTCAACAATGACATTTTTACTCTCGATTCCATACTGACAATGAACAGACTTAAACTCCCCAAAGAAATTTATGAACATACCTTTGATAATATTGGCTTTGAAGGGCTTGCAGTCACAGATAATTATTTCTTTCTCGGACTGGAAAATTATCAGGAAGAAGGAAAAGGATTTACCGACAGCACTCTCTTATATGTTCTTGACAGAAAAACAGATGAAGTTGTAAAAATTAGTACGTCTGATCTGAAGATAAGCACCATCACAGCTCTTTTTGCCATTGATGATCATAATATCTACGGAATTGACCGAAACAGAAAAAGCATGTTCTATATAAAATTCAATGATGACTTTACGGTGGAAGAAAGTGACACTCGCGTAATGGCTTTGCCAATACCCGGTCATATGGATATTGACGGAGTGCTAGGCATAGCCCCGGAGTCAATAACATTTGATGAAAATGGAGATATTTATGTAGCTACAGACCCGTGGCTGGATTTTTATAAACCCGATCTTGCCGGCAGAAAAAAACTATCAAAAGAAGAACTGAATAATTTTTTTGAAGGCGTTCCGATATTGTATAAATTTGGAAATGTTTTTAAATGATTTTGGATTTTGGAATTTCGGATTGGGGATTTTTGATCTTAGATCTTTGATTTGTGTTATTTTATTCTGGAAAAATTTAAAAAATATTCACAATACTCAATACTCAATACTCAATACTCAATACTCAATACTCAATACTTAATACCTAATACTTAATACTTAATACTTAATAC
>JAGPCH010000125.1 GCA_018058125.1 Ignavibacteria bacterium
GGTAAGAGTACCTGTTTTATCAAAACACATAGTATCAACTTTCTTAAGCTGTTCGATCGCATCTACATTGTTAAATAATATACCGTTCTCAGCAGCTCTCCCTACTCCTATGATAATGGCAATTGGTGATGCAAGACCTAAAGCGCATGGACAGGCTATTATCAGAACTGATACAGCAAACAATAGTGATCTGTCAAATCTTTCATTTAACAGAAAATACCAAATTATGAAAGTTGCTATTGAAATTAAAATGACTACGGGAACAAACACAGAAGAAATTTTATCAGCCAGCTTCTGGATCTTTGGTTTATTATCTGAAGCATCTTTTACCAGTTCGATAATTTTAGAAAGCATAGTATCATTTCCGACCTTTACAGCTTTCATTTCAGCATAACCGTTTTTAAGAACAGTACCGCTCATCAGACTGTCTCCGGATTTTTTCTCAACCGGAAGAGATTCTCCGGTCATGGCGCTTTCATCTACGACACAATATCCTGTCGTCAGTATCCCATCGACAGGCACTCTGTCTCCGGTTTTGATCAATACTACATCATCCGTTTTAACTTTTCTGAAAGGTATGAAAATCTCTACTCCGTCGCGTATTACATTTACGACTTTCGACTGCAGCTCCTTTAGTCTTTTTATTGAATTCTGAGTTTTGGATTTCATTACCGATTCAAGATAATTACCGATCATAATGAAAGTAATTATCATTGCTGCGGTTTCATAATATACCTCTGTAGAGTCAGCCAATGACTCTATTCCTAAATTAAAAACTACATTAACCGAAATATAAATACTGTAAAAATATGACGACAGACTTCCGATAGTGATAAGAGTATTCATATCAGAAGTTTTATTTTTGACAGCTATGAAAGCCCCTTTAATAAATCTGTCACCGCACCAGAAAATTATAACAGTGGTAAGTATAAACAAAACAATAAGTATGATATTGTATGGGATGTCGATCATATTAACTACCGGAATATGATCTTTCATGCTGAGAGTCATTATGATAAGAGACAAAGCTATCGCAGTAAATATCTTATCCTTTTGTTTCTTTAGATTTTGTTTTTTAAGCAGCTCGGCTTCATATTCATCATCTTCACTGAAAAGATCGTAACCGGTATTTCTCACTTCTTCCCTTACTTTTTCACGGCTCATTTTATCAGAATCGTAAATTACCTCACCGCTCTCAGTTGCATAATTGATCTCTACATTGCTTATGCCATCAAGTCTTTCGAGATGTAATTTGATATTTCTTGCACAAGAGGTGCAGTCCATTCCGATTATGTCAAATTCGAAAAGCTCTTCGTTCTGAGCGATCTGAGGTTTTAATTTCTGATCAGTTAAATTTTCAGGAAGGTTTTCTTGATTACTCATTTATCTTAAGTATAAAAAATTTTATCGGTTAATATTGAAGCTTTTTGATTTTCTTTAACATCGTGAACGCGGATAATATTTGCACCGTTAATAATTCCAATCGTATTAGCAGCTATAGTAGCTTCAAGTCTCTCATCTACGGGAGTTTTCTGGATCTTATCTATAAAACTCTTTCGTGATACTCCTATCAGAACGGGGTAACCTAATTTTCTGAATTCACTGAGATTTCGGATAAGTTCAATATTATGTTCAAGTGTCTTACCAAAACCTATGCCCGGATCGGTTACAATTTGTTCAATACCATATTTTTTTGCAATGGAAATAGAATCCTGAAGATAATTATAAACTTCTTTCACTACATCATTATAAACAGGATCTTTCTGCATATCTTTCGGAGTTCCTTTGATATGCATAAGAATGCAGCTTGCATTATACTTAGCCGTTACAGCCGGCAGCTTATCATCAAATCTGAAACCGCTTATGTCATTGACTATACTTGCCCCGGCTTTTAAAGCTTCTTCAGCTACTTCACTTTTATATGTATCAATCGAAACTGGTAACGAGATCTTTGACTTCAATTCAGAAATAACCGGTATCACTCTATCCAGCTCTTCTCCAATGGATATATTTTCCGAACCCGGACGTGTAGATTCGCCGCCTACATCTATAAAATCAGCGCCGTCTTTTTCCATCTGAACAGCATCTTCAACCACTTTAGCTAAATTCAACTTAGCTTCAAAGTATTTACCGCCGTCCGAAAAAGAATCTGGGGTAATATTGAGAATGCCCATTATGTAGGTTTTCTTACTGAAATCGTAAATCAAATTTCCAAAATCAAAAATCATGATACTTCTGCTCCCGGCTCTATCTCTCCATCAATCAATACTAATTTTAGCTCTCCGTCTTTCTTTGCAGCAAGCAGCATACCTTCGGAATCTATTCCCATCAGTTTTGAAGGTTTCAGATTATCCACAACCACTATCAGCTTACCGATCAGATCTTCGGGTTTGTAATGTTCGGAAATACCTGAAACTATTTGTTTCTCTTTATCACCAACCTTCAGTTTAAGTTTCAAAAGTTTCTTGCTTTTAGGAACAACTTCACATTCTAATATTTTGGCAACTTTCAGATTTACTTTTTTAAAATCTTCAAGTCCGATCAGATTAGTTCCGGTCTTGTCTCCGGCGATTTTCTTATTTTCCTCTTTAGAATCATTTGTGATTTCAGTCCCCATTTCATTTTCAATCTGACTGTCTTCAATCTGAGGGAAAAGTATTTGATTTTCTCCTAATTCATTACCGGAAGCCAGATTGATCTCTCCAATCCTGTCCCATTTGAAATTAGTTTTATCCGCACTGAGAATTTTCAGTATTTTTTCTGAAGTAAAAGGGAGGAAAGGATTTATTAATATTGCTATCGAATAACAAATCTGAAGACAATTGTTAATAATTTCTCCGCATTTTTCTTTTTCATCTTTGACAAGTTTCCAGGGTTCTGTGTCATTAAAATATTTATTGGCTGCTCTGACAATATTCATTGTTTCGGACAAAGCATCTTTCAGCCGGAATTCATCATAGCTCACAGCTATATTATCTGTCTGACTTTTTATGAATTTTAATATTTCATCATCATCTTTTCTTTCGGGAATTACATTGTCAAATTTCGTCTTTGCAAACACAACTGTTCTGTTAATGAAATTACCGAGAATACCTGCAAGTTCGCTGTTGTTTTTAGTCTGCAGATCCTTCCAGCTGAATTCCGAATCCTTGCTTTCGGGAAGTATAGATGCAATTGCATACCGGACTACATCAGGTGGAAATTTTTGTACAATGTCCTTTAAGAGTATTCCGTTCTTTTTACTTTTGGAAAGTTTAGCTCCTGATATATTCAGAAATTCATTCGCGGGAACATTATAAGGTAAGACATAATCACCATGAGCCATCAGAGCTGCAGGAAATATAAGAGAGTGAAACACAATGTTATCTTTACCAATAAAATGAATGAGCCTTGTATTATCTCCTTTCCAGTATTCCTTCCATTTGTCCGGTTCATTTTTACCGATGAAATATTCTTTGGTAGCTGAGATATAACCGATCGGAGCTTCAAACCAGACATAGATCACTTTTCCGTCATTACCTTCTACAGGAACTTTCACGCCCCAGTCAAGATCTCTCGTAACTGCTCTGTCACGGAGACCGGCTTTTATCCAGCCTTTGACATAATTAATAACATTTTGCTTCCAACCTTCCTTTGAAAATATCCACTTGCTTATATTTTCCTGATATCTGCCGAGAGGAAAGTATAAGTGAACTGCGTCTTTTACTACCGGAATATCTCCTGTAATCTTGGAGCGGGGATCAATAAGTTCGAGAGGCGAAAGATTACTTCCGCAAACTTCACATTCATCACCACGCGCTTCGGTATTACCGCATACAGGGCAGGTTCCGGTAACAAATCTGTCTGCAAGAAATCTTTTTTCCTTTTCTGAATAAAGCTGTTTCTCCGTTTTCTGAACAAGTATGTTTTTGTTATACAGATTCAGGAAAAATTCCTGAGCAGTTTCATGATGAATTTTATTAGAAGTTCTTGAGAATATGTCAAACTCTATTCCTATATCTTCAAATGCTTTTTTATTTGAGAAATGGTATCGGTCGATTATTTCCTGAGGTGTGACTTTTTCCTGAATGGCCGCCATGTCAATTGCAGTTCCGTGTTCATCTGATCCGGATATGAAGATAACATCGTCTCCTTTTAACTTTCTGTACCTGACATAAATATCAGGCGGAAGATATGCGCCTGCTAGATGACCGATATGAACATAATTGTTGGCATATGGCAATGCGGCTGTTACTAAATACTTCGTTTTATTTTGCATTTGAGAATATACTTATTATTGGATTTTATATAAATCTATTAAAAGCACTAGTGAGTATTGCTTATTGAGTCTTGAGTATTGTGTATTGAGTATTGAGTATTGAGTATTGAGTATAGATAAACTTTTGGGAATATCTGAATTAAATATTTAAAACTATTTTGTAAATGTTAATCATAAAAATTTACTTTTTAATTCCGGAGTCGGGATACGACAAGAGTCCTTTTTGCCGAACCATTTGTATCTGTTTACTGCAATTATGTTATAAAGAAAATTCCGCATAAATGGAGGTACTATTATAAAAGCATACAAATACTTCCATAATCCGGGAAAATACTTTACAATTCTCAGAACTGCAGAGGATTGTGTATATATGCTGCCATTATCGTAAAAAATTATTGAATCAAAATCTTTGGTATTGAGGTTCTGTTTTTTCAGTATCTCCTGACCGGCGTCGGACTGAAGTGAAGCAAATTTAAAAACGTTGTTTTTATCATGATCTATTATGAAATTAACACTGGAATTGCATAAGTTGCATACACCGTCAAACAATATTATCTTTTCTGACATTTAAAATATTTTTAAGTATAATTTAAGGTTATTAATAATTAAATTTTACGCAATAAAATTTCTATAAATCCCGCTTTTGTTTTTTATAAAACTTTTATGAGTAAAGGAAATATCATTGCAGTAATTGGTGATGTTCACGGCTGTATCAATACACTCGAGAAAATTTTCAATAAACTTTCCCGCCATAGCGAGATCAGCGAATATTATTGTGTAGGAGATATGATCGACAGGGGAAAATATTCAAAAGAAGTAGTAGAGTTTTGTATTCGGAATTCCGTCAGACCGGTGATGGGAAATCATGAAGACATGCTTTTGAAAGCTATCAGCAAATCGGATAAGCTCTTAGGATTTTTATACAAAGATTCGGAGCATTATTATTACAACGGAGGCAGAGAAACACAATATTCCTATATTCACTCCAGACTATTCTCAAATTTCAAGAAATTCAGCGAAGAGATAAAAAATACAGGTCATTATGATTTTATAAAAAACCTGCCTTTGAAATATGAATTTAAGAAAGTCATAATTTCTCATGCGGGAATAATCGACGGTGGTGATGATGTCTCAATTATCTGGAACAGAGATATACCTTTGAAACTAAATGAACTGCAGATATTCGGTCATACTCCTCTGAACGAAATTGCTTACATAAAAAATTATTATGCGAATATAGATACAGGCTGTGTGTATAAAAGAAAGCTTACGGCTGTGATTGTAGATACTGATGAAGGTAATATAGATGAGATTATTCAGGAAAATTATGATCCGGGCGATGTAGAGTAGTGTAGAGTGTGTAGAGTGTGTAGAGTGTGTAGAGTGTGTAGAGT
>JAGPCH010000126.1 GCA_018058125.1 Ignavibacteria bacterium
ATATTATATTTTGACCTGCTTAAAAGATCTCTTACGATCAAAGGAGAATCCAGTGGCGGTGCTGTATTCGGCATACACATTACACCTGTAAAACCTCCGTTTGCCGCAGCTTCAGAACCGGTTTTAAGATCTTCCTTATGAGTCTGACCCGGATCACGAAAATGAACATGCATGTCATACAATCCAGGCACAACTGTTTTCTTTTTAAAATTTATTTCCTTAGTATCTTTTTTATAACGCGTAACGTTTCCGATTTTCTGAATTATGCCGTCCGAAATTAAAATATCAGCTGTTATATCTAATCCGTCACCGGGAGAAAATATTTCGGCATTTTTTAATAAAACATCCATCTGATATTATTATAATTATCTTTGATTGTCATTCATTAATTTTAAGACAGCGCATTTCACAGCCAAACCGTTTGTAACCTGACGGAATATATAGGAATTATCTGAAACCGACAGGTCATGATCTATTTCTACATTTATGTTCATAGGTCCGGGATGCAGAATTTTTAATTTCTTATTAATTTTAAAAATGCTTTCTTTTAATCCGTAATGTCTGGAATATTCATTCAGCGAGGGAATTAAGCTTCCCGCATTTCTTTCGAGCTGAACTCTGAGAACATTCATTACATCATTTTTCTTTACGGCTTCTTCAAGATCATTATATACATTCACTCCGAGCCCTTCTATGTTTTTAGGAATAAAAGAAACAGGTCCGCAGACTGAAACATTTACATTGTACTTTTTCAGTCCATAGATATTTGAAAGAGCCACTCTGCTGTGAGAAATGTCTCCGACTATGCAGACATTTAATCCATTTATATCTCCGTAAATTTCTTTTAGTGTAAAAATATCCAGAAGACCCTGTGTAGGATGTTCATTTTTTCCGTCACCCGCATTTATAATTTTTGAATCTGAAAATTTTTGAAGCAGAGAAGGAATTCCAGGAGCTGAATGTCTAACAACTATATAATCAAATTTCATTGCATCAATGTTCTTTACAGTATCAAGAAGACTTTCCCCTTTGCTGATTGAAGACCCAACTGAAGAAAAATTAACAGAATTCATTCCTAACATTTTTTCAGATAATTCAAAAGAAGTTAGTGTCCGTGTAGAATCCTCAAAGAAAAGATTAATTACGGATTTGGATTTAAGTTCTTCTTTTACCGGTTTCTTTTCGGTGATTAATTTTTTATAATATTTTGTAAGTTCAAAGATCTCATCAAAATATCTTAATTCAAGATCTCTCAATCCGGTAAGATGATATGGGAAATTCATATTTTTAATTACATTCCTATCAGGAAATTCCATAATACATAATCAAGTATAAGTATAGATGCTGCTGCAATAACAAACGCTTTAATGGTAGCTAAACCGACACCTTCTGCTCCGCCGCTTGTCTGAAAACCTATAAAACATCCTATGGATGAAATTGAAACTCCAAAAAATAATGCTTTTATTGTACCGGCTAATATATCTTTTGCTTCAAAGGATTTTTTAAATGCACTGAGGAATGTTTCACTGGGCACATCAAGGAAAACCGTTGCAACTGCATAAGATCCGAAAATAGCAATTGAGCTAGCATAGATCACAAGTATAGGAAGCATACAGGTAGTAGCAACAATTCTCGGCATTGCAAGATATCTAACCGGACTTATTGCCATAGCTTCAAGAGCATCGATCTGCTCTGTCACTTTCATTGTACCTAACTCCGCTGCCATAGAAGCCCCTACCCTTCCTGCTAAGACAATAGCAGCAAGTACAGGACCTAATTCTATAATTATAGCTTTTGTAGTAGCTGATCCAAGATAGCTGTACGAAATAAGACCTTTTATCTGATAAGCTGCCTGCCAGCAGGAAACAGCGCCCGTGAAAATCCCGATGATGGTTACAAGTGGAAGCGAGTTTACACCCACATGCATCATTTGCTCCAGTATTAATTTCCTGTCCCTGAATACTCTTGGTAAGTTCTTAACTACTCCGATCATCAACTTTGAAAATTGACCAAGTTCAGTAAAAAACTGGATAACCTTTCTCCCAATAAATGAAATCAAACAGTTATATATAAGTTGTTAATAAAAAAAATAAAAAAAATTCTAATAATTTTTCAGCTTCTGTACTTTTACCTGAAGAAGTCTGATTCCTGATTTTTGCATAATGGTCATAACTAATCCTTTATAATCTATTCTTTCATAAATATCCGGAACATGTCCTGTTACTTTTTGAAGAAATCCGCTTAAGGTCTGATATTCATCAGGCTCCACTGGAATATCCGCATTCAGTAATTTGTTAAATTCTTCTATAGTAATATTAGGATTCAACAAATAAATACCCTTTCTGTCGGCTTTAATATTTTTTCCTTCAGAATCTGTGTCATATTCATCATCAATTTCTCCAAAAATTTCTTCAATTATATCTTCAAGAGTAACCAATCCTTCAACTCCTCCATGTTCGTTTACAACTATACCAAGATGAATATTATTCTTCTGAAATTCCTTCAAAATTTCACCAATATGTTTTGTCTCAGGTATAAAATAAACAGGTCTGATAATATCATGAAGAACAATTACTTCTTTATGCTCAGCAGCGCTTATAATATCCTTTGAATAAATTATTCCTATAATATTGTCAATTGTGTCTTTATATACAGGTACTCTCGAATAACCTTCATCTATCATATTTTCAATTATCTTATCCCGGTTGTCCTCGATATTGATTGAAAACATTTTGTTCCGGGGAATCATGACATCCTCGGCAGTCTTATCATTGAATCCGAAAACTTTCTGTATGATTGCCTGTTCTGTCTCATCAATTTCTCCGGATTTCGTACCTTCTGCAATCAGCATTCTGATCTCCTCTTCCGAATGAGACCTTTCAGATTCACTTACAGGTTCAATCCCGACTAATTTCAATAACTTGTTAGCTGCTCCATTCAAAATGATAATTGGTAATTTGAATATCAGATAAAATATATTCAGTGGCCAGGCAATAAATAATGTCGTTTGTTTAGGATGTCTGATAGCAAGTGATTTTGGCGCAAGTTCACCTATAATGATATGAAGAAAAGTAATTATTATAAAACCAACCGTAAGTGAAACAGTATGTATGGTTTTAGGATTATCTATGCTAAACCATTGAAACAGAGGCTCAAGCATTCTTGCTGTAACAGGTTCGCCAATCCATCCGAGTCCTAATGATGAAATAGTTATTCCAAACTGAGTAGCTGCCAGAGACTGATCAAGATTAGTTATCAGACGAAGAGCGAGCTTAGCTTTACCGTCTTTACTGATCTCTTCAGGAGCTAATTGTGTTTTCCTGACTTTTACCAAAGCAAATTCCGCTGCTACAAATAGTGCATTCAGTAAGACAAAGATTATAAGTAAAAATAGGTCAAAAAATATAGACTTAAAATACTCCATAGTTATATTCGCAAATTAATTAATTCAATACCTATCTTCAATTTAAAAGATGCTGAAAAAAAATCAGAAATGTATACCTGGAAGATTTTAATAATCAAAGAAAATTTATTTTGTGAATATCATTTTCTTGATATCGGAAGTGTAATTCGTTTCTAGCTTATAAAAATAAATTCCGCTGGATAATTCATTGTATTTACTTGCATTAAATTCGATGCTGTAAGAACCGGGTGATTGATAAGTATCTAACAACTCATCTACATATTGTCCTGTAAGACTGAAAACACTTAATTTCACCTTTGTGGGAATTAAAACCTGATAAGTTATAATTGTAGTTGGATTAAAAGGATTTGGACTGTTTTGATTCAGTTTAATTTCCGGTACACCGGATATTCCCATTTTGATTTCTTCTGAAGCTACAACCTTATTAAATATATCTAACACACTTAGTTTATAAAAATATACACCATTTTCCTTCGGATTGTCTGAATAAGTATAAAAATAAGATGATAATGAATCACTAATTTCCTTTTTTCTGAAATTAGAAAAAACAATCTCAGTCAAAGAACCATAAATCTCATTTCCTGATTTCTTACTTTCAATTTTATATTTATTCAAATTTGCAGGATCATCTATTCTCCAATTCAACTCAACTTCACCTTTATTAATTTTTGCCGTAAATGATCCTATTTTATTTTTGGAAATATCTGCACAAGTCGCTGATACTGAATTTGATAAAAATATAATAATTAATATTAAAGTGATTAAATTCTTCATGATCTGTCCTTATCGGTATTCCTGTAAAAAATCCAGACGTTTTTTAAGCTTTTCTTTAGGCACAAGTAATTTATCCTTTCCATAAACCGCCTCTTCCTGACTGCTGAAAACCAGTTCATATTCCTCACTCATTACTATTGCCTCCTCCGGACATACTTCTTCACAAAATCCGCAGAATATGCATCGAACCATATTAATTTCAAACTTTTCCGGATATCTTTCTTTATCCTTTTCCGTTTCTCCGGCCTGAACTTCAATTGCTAGCGCCGGACAAACTCTTGAGCATAGTGCGCAGGCTACACATCTTTCTGAACCGTCATCTTCCTGAACAAGCACAGGTCTTCCTCTGTAAGATGCCGGCGGAATCCATTTTTCTTCAGGATATTGTCTTGTAAATTTTGGCTGGAACATTTGCATGAAAGTTTGCCCAAGTCCCTTTATTATCTGAGGTATATATGTTTGCTCTAATAAGTTTAAATCTTTTTTCTTGATTATTGGCATATATGTAAATTCATTTTAGTAAATATAACAGAAAGTTTAATAAATATTAAGGTATTATTCGATTAAATTTTTCGTTTAAAATATTGAGTATCAGTTTTAAATATTGCTTATTCCAAATAAAAACAGAAAATATAACCCTGTTAATGCAAAAGCAATATGAATGAATAAAATAATTTTTGGATATCTTTTACCTGATAAAGTTGTCGCAATCATGCCTCCGCCAAAGAAGAATGCAGTCAGCAAAAAGAAAAATGCATACACCGGAGATTCACCTTTCTGAAAAGATATATACCCGATTAAGAATGCAAGCCCTAAAAGTCCTAAAGAACCGTGAATAATCCCTGTTAATAATTTCGGAGGTTCAGAAGAAAAAATTTTTATAACTAAATAAACTCCTAAAAATGCAACAGAAATATATAAAACAAGTATGAAATTTAACATTCAATATTTTTCATTAAAATATTAATTATAAAATCAAATTTTAATGTACAGATTAGGGTATTTTAAATTTTTATTATCTGATAAAACTTAACTGCAATTATTGTTTAATTTAAAAAATTAATAGTATTTTATTAGTCGCAATAAAAATTTATTTTTGCACTTATGTTAATACAAAAGCCAAAGGGCACTTACGATCTACTACCGGATAAAGCATTTCAAAGAACCTTTCTTGAAAATAAAATCAGGGAAATATTTTATGATTTCAATTACAATGAGATAAGAACTCCGGCATTTGAGAAAACAGCTTTGTTTAAAAGAGGAATTGGTGAAGAAACTGATATTGTTTCAAAGGAAATGTATTCATTTAATGAAAATGAATTTACTTTAAAACCTGAAATGACTGCACCCGTTGTAAGAGCTTATCTGGAAAACAGTCTATACAATGATTCACCGTTGCAAAAATTATTTTATATTACGAATATGTTCAGAAG
>JAGPCH010000127.1 GCA_018058125.1 Ignavibacteria bacterium
TGTAATATTGATTTTAACTATTAACTAAGATACAAAGGATGGTTTTGATATTCAGTGGAAAAGTTAGGGAAAGATTTAATTTATCAGACACATTAAGACTGCCCGAAAACAAAAAAATGTTTTAGTATTCAAATCCGTTTTTAACAGCTTTCAATATTAAGCTGATTTTTAAAATCCCGAATATTACATTAATTAAAATTTTCAAACTGTCTTTCCCAAAAAATCATTAAAGATTTATTATGAAAAAAACAGTTATTATTTTGATTCTTATGATATTTTCTTTTGTAAATGAAAATATTTTTGCTCAGACACCTGCTTATAAACTTACCGCAAAAAACTTTAGTATTTATCCGGAAAATAAATTGATATTTGATATCTGGTTGCAAAGTAATGACACCACAACTTTTGAATATGCCGGCGGAGAATATAATCTTTACTTTAATCCTGATATTGCAAACGGGGGTTCTTTATCCGTTGTAATTATTGATTCGGAATTACCTGTCAACTTAAGACCTGTGAATCCGGAAATTGTCTGGGATGAAGGTTTTCCCAATGTTATTAAACTTGGTCAGAATGCCTTCCCCGGACCCGGAAACGGATTCGTGATCCCGGAATTATTTCCGGGTAAATTAATAGCAAGAGTTATTCTGACAACTTCTGCTGCAAGCTTCAAATTAACTCATGGTCGTTTTGGAATAGATCTTTTTGCAAATCCTGACTGGAATGATTCTCCTCAATCAGTAAATGCTTCAAAGATCTATGCATACTCAAATGGTTCTCTTCAGAATGTTACTACACCGGCAACACATTACGTTAACCCTCCGGGTTTAGGTTATTGCGGTTCAATTTTACAACTAAGACTCCTTGAAGAAGGATTGTACAATGCATCTCTAAACACTTACAACAGGAAAGACAGCATTACTGTATTTCTCAGAAATGTAAATTCTCCTTACTCAATAGTTGATTCATCAAAAGGTGCAATTGATACTGTAAATTTGTTCGGAACCTTCTATTTCACAAATGCACCAACAGGAACTTATTATATTGTAATGAAACATTTGAATTCCCTCGAAACATGGGGAATGGATACCATCAGGAAAAATGATTGTAATGGCATGGGAGAATGGTTTACGAATACTTTTGACTTCTCAACTTCACCGGCAAAGGCATATGGAAATAATCTTGTTTTGAAAGGATCAGAATATTGCTTTTATAATGGTGATGTGGATCAGAACAGATTGATCAGCTCAGCCGACCTGATCTTTATTCATAACGATCTTCAAAACTTTGTTACAGGATACGTTAATACTGACATTAATGGAGATAATATAGTTGACCTTCAGGATCTGCTGATGACAAAGAAAAATTCAGATGATTTTGTAATGGCTATTACACCTTAATAGTTAATAGTTAGCAGTTAATAGTTAGTAGAATAAGAATTTATAATTTATAAATCTTACAGGCATTCTTATAAAAAATTAGCATTTCTTTCCAAGCTCATCTTATCTAATTTTGTAACATGTCACTCGAATTAATTTCCATGATTGTTATTGCAGTTGCCGCCATTCTGATGGTAGCACTGGAAAAACTTTTCCCTTATACTAAAGGTCAGAAGATCTTCCGCGAAGGTTTTTTTAACGACATAATTCTTTATTCTATAGTTCAGAGTTATGTGCTTGGTCTTATAATATTCGGATTTCTTAACTGGATTCAATTCAATACAAACCTGTATCAGTACAGTCTGATCGGTGACTGGCCCGTATGGACACAGGTACTTTTCTTCGTTGTGACTCACGACTTCTACATATACTGGTTTCACCGATGGCAGCATAATAATAAATTTCTGTGGCGGACACACGAAGCGCACCATTCTCCGAAGACTGTTGACTGGCTCTCCGGCGCGCGTTCTCATTCACTTGAGATTTTAATTAACCAGTCTGTTGAATTCGCTCCGATCATTCTTCTTGGAGCTGCACCTGAAGTTGCAATTTACAAAGGCATGATAAGCGCGGTATGGGGAATGTTCATTCATTCCAATATAGATGTAAGACTCGGAAAACTTCAGTATTTCATCAACGGACCGGAGCTTCACCGCTGGCACCACTCTGATGACGGCGGAAGGGAATTTGAAAATAACTACGGCACTAAATTAGCCGTCTGGGACTGGATCTTCGGAACCGCATTTTTCCCCGATCCAAACGTTCGCAAGCCAATAAAATACGGTCTCAGTGATACTCCGGATTATCCGTTATCTATTGAGGATCTTAAATCAGACAAAAAAATACGATCGGTCTTTGTAACCGTTTACTATGACATTGTAAGCTATGTAAAACAGCATGTATTTGCTTTCCGGAAGTTTAAGTGATTTGATATTATAGTAATTCTGTCAGCTATTTTAGTTCGCTGATCTTCTTACCTAACCATGATTCCTTTGAGACAGGTTTATTTTTCTTAAAGAGAATTTGCAGTTCACCGGTGTTAATTTTGTCAGCACTTGTTCTGATCTTCAGCAAGTATGTATATATCTTCAGATAATTCTTATAATATGTCCCGTGTATATCGGGTATGCCTTTGTGATTTCTTAAGTAATGCCGGAATTTATCTATCTCTGAGATAGCCTCTTCATAGCTTTCCATTTCATAATAATTACAAAGTTTCAGAATGGTCGAATCTGAATAATGGAGATAATTAAGACCTTTAAATCCTTTCAGATATTTTAGCGATCTTTCATATTTTCCATAACTGAAAAATAATTTTGAATAGGAAATTTTTATTTCATCTTCAGAGCTTTCTTCCGGAAGATATACCGAATACTTTTTAATAAAATTTTCAGTCCACTTTTTCTTGTTTAGAATAATCCCTGTAAGTACATAATTCCGGAAAGTTTTAGCGGGAAACACTCCTTTCCTGTCTAAATAAAAACCACCTTGCAGAATTTCTCCATAGAGATCAAACAGCTCGGGACCAAATTTATTCTGTCCCTGATTATGTCTGAGAATACAATAAGAAGTCATCAGTTTATAATATTCCGTTATATCATCTTCTTCAAGAGAATTTCCATTGTTTTTCAGTTCATTGAACAATTTTCTTCCCTTGAAATAATTGAACTCATTTTCAGGATTCTTGAATATATCATAAAAATAGAAAAGCATTGCAGGTATCTTGAATATATTCAATCCGGTTTTGTCGAGTTTTTTCAGAAACACATCATCTATATTAAATCTATCAAGAAGTTCGAGTGAAATATTGAACTCATATTTTCTGTGAGTTTGCTCCTGCTGAATGAATTCTATTCCGAAGAGAAAAAGGTTTTTTAAAAACAGAACCGCCATAATTTCAGAATGCTCGAAATATTTTCTGAATAGATTCTCGGGGATCTTATGCTCCCTTGAGTTATCAATGTTCAGTCTTTCAAGCGTGATATTATTCAGAAACTTTGTATCGCTTTCGGGAAATGAATTCAGATAATTCTTTGATTTTCTGTATTGTGAGTTAAAATGCCTGCCGGTTTTAAGATTATGATAAGCCTTTAAAAGGATCCTGTTTTTTTCAAATGTATCTTCTTTCAGAGTTTTATTGATCAGATATTCTTCTGCAAGTTTGTATAATTCCGAGAACCTGTTGTCGAGAGTCTGTATGTTGAATGCTTTTCCAGGATAAAGTTTTGAATAGATCTTGCTGAGCGTAATACCTTTGAATCCGGACTTTCTATAGTTCATAAGCACTCTGAAAAGCGAAGTGTATTTTCTTCCTCTGTTAAAATAAACTGATGAAATGACTTTCCTGAATTCTTTTATGTCTTTATCTGAGAATGAATCGAAAAGAGAAATGAGTTTATTTTCGGTAATTTTCATTGGGTAGAATAATGATTTAAATTTTGTCTAATTTAACAACTTTCCGGATAATTATAAATACACCTCGATGTTTTTATCTGGGTAGAATAAGTCCTGCACTTCTTTGCCTGTCTTGTTTAAAATAAATAAATTTGCATATTAAAGTATTTTTTAAAAATTAATTTAAACACTTAACATTTTAAATTCATGAAAAACATTCTATCTGTTTTTTTTATTGCTTTATTTCTAATAGCTTCTGCGGGTAACTCTTTTTCCCAGTGGACATCCAATACTTCCGCTAATACAGTGATAAGCGATCCGACAGGAGATCAGGCAACACCAAAGATCGCTTCTACTTCAGACGGGGGTTGTTACATAACATGGTTTGATAACCGCGCAGGTTCGTACGCTGTATATCTTCAAAGACTTAATAAATACGGTGTTGCGCTTTTCCCGGCTAACGGGCTTCTCATAAGCAGCAACACACAAAGTTCATCTCTTCAGGATTTCAATATTGATGTAGATGCATCTGATAATGCCGTGATCGTCTTCACTGATACAAGAAATGGTTCGGCATTGAACCCATTTGCATATCTTATCAGCCCGGATGGAGTTTCTCTCTGGGGAGCTAATGGTGTTTCATTAACTGATTCGACTACAATTTCACAAAACGTTCCGGTGGTAGCCGCAACATCTGACGGCAATTATGTATTTGCCTGGACCTACTCATCAGGACCGAGAAGAATTGCTTATCAGAAATTAAATTCAGCCGGTGTCCCGCAATGGGGTGCAGCTCCCGTTAAATTGAGAGGAACAGGGTCGGAAAACTTTGAATATGCAAGACTAATAAAGTCAGATAACGGAAGCGTTATAATGTGCTGGGATGCATATTCAGGAAACATTGTAACATCATCTTCAATAAAACTTTTTACTCAGAAATTTTCTTCGACCAATGCAAAGCTATGGACAGTACCTCAGGATACAGTTCAGAATCTCGGACGAATGGCCGGTATTTCATATATCCCTACTCTTGTACGCGACGGACAGGACGGAGCAGTTTATACCTGGGTAGATGACAGAGATGTAAATGCAAGACAAAGCGCCTGGGTTCAGAGATTCAATTCTGCAGGAGTCGCGCAGTTTCCGAAAAATGGTTCGGAAGGTTCATCGCTTTCTACCAATAATCACTTTTCACCTTCGTCAGCTTTCATGCCTTCCACCGGAGAGACATATACATTCTGGACAGAGACAAACGGCGGACAGACAGTTGTCGGCGGTTTGTACGGACAAAAATTCAATTCATCAGGAGCTCAGCAATGGGGCAGTGACGGAAAAGAATTCAAATCTCTTGATAATAATCAATTGAGTTTTATTTCAACTTTTGCATCTGATACTAATATAGTCGTTAGCTATAACGAAGCCATCTTCGGAAGCGGAAATTCACTGATCAAAGCAATGGCTACGGGACCTTCATCTGAATTCCACTGGTCAGGCAACATTGTTACATGCGCATCTTTCCTGAGCAGCAAGATCAGAAAACAGGCAACTATAGATCCGGTGTCCGGAATGTCCGTAATGACCTGGAGCGACAACCGCTCGGGAAGCGGAGATATACTTGCGCAGAATATAAATCTTGACGGGACGCTTGGCGTACTTTCTCTCAGCGCTGAATTCGGTATAGAAGCAATGTGGGACGGCGCTGTGCAGGTTCAGGATACAGTAAGATTCTATCTCAGAAACAATTCTTCACCTTATGATATA
>JAGPCH010000129.1 GCA_018058125.1 Ignavibacteria bacterium
CTATTCTACAGTTTTATAAAAAGCTTTGAACAGAGTTGATTACAAAAAAGAAATAGAGTTAATTTTTTGTTTTAAATAATGAAAATTTGCCACACACATATTTTAAATTCTTAACTTAATGGCATTGGGGGTCAGGGGAGAGGGCTGGTATTAAACTTTATCATAATTAGTTTACGATTGAAGAAACTATTCGATATATTTTTAAAGGGAGTTGACGATTATGAATAAAGATGATAAAAGACCAACCTACCACTATGGTGCAGAAAAAAGCACTTTCATACTTGCAAAAAGGGTTTATTAACTTTACAAACTTTACAAACTCAACTAACCGCCCTTCGAGTAATACCCCATCAGTTTCGCATACTCAGCGTTCATATCAATTCCTCTTCGCTTCATGACTATTTTAGCGGTTTCAACCGCTTTTACCAGTTCATAAGCTGTCGACTTCCTGCCGGATTCATTCCATGAAAAAGATCTAAGGATCTTTGGCGGAAATCCGCTGCCGAATATATTTGCAAAGATTCCGGTAATGGTTCCGGTGTTTAGCATTGTGTTTATTGAGGTCTTCGTGTGATCACCGATTATGCTGCCCAGGAACTGCATTCCGGTTTCAATCTCATTTCCATTCAAACGGATCTTTATTTTGGAATAATTATTATTCAGATCACTGGTTACCGTATCAGCTCCGAGATTCACAAACGGACAAATATAAGAATGACCAATGAATCCGTCATGCTGCTTATTCACATAAGAATGTAAAACCGACTCGGCTATTTCACCTGCAACTTTCGAATGCTCTCCTATCACACACGGACCGTATATCTTCGTTCCGCTTTTTATCGTAACGTTTTTACCGATGAAGACAGGTCCTTTGATGAATGTAAATGGTTCGATCACAGTATTCTCACCGATCAATATTTTTCCGCCGGAAGCATCAAGCACTACATCAGGATAAACATTCACATTATCAGAAACCAGTATTGCTTTTTCATTAATAAAACTTTCACTGTTTTTTATTCTCTTGAATTTCTTTGCCTGCTTTGCTTTCAGAAAACACTCTATGTCATCTTCAAGTCCGTTATTCAGTAAGTGTCCGATTATATCCCAGGAGTAATTTATTACTTTAATTCCTTCCGTATCACTTACATCAATTTTAATAAAACCGCTCTTTTCAAAGAATTCAATATCAAATAAATTCAAATTACCTGAGACAACAATGCTTTCAACCCTCTCCTTTAAAATGCCGGCATTGCTTTTTGTAATGTAAGCCGCAACAGGTTCGTTGTTGAATACATAGTAAGAATTCTTTTTCTTTTTAGAAATTAATTTGGTAAGTGAATCCTCACTGAATATTACTTTTCCATTCAGAAGCAGATAATCATCCTTTGATATGCTGTTTATTTCTTTGGTATGAATTTCTTTCATATAAGCAGCAAGAATATTCCGGCAGTGAAGAGAAATGTCGAACTTACTTGCGAGAATGGATTCATACCGTTCGAGAATAGTATTCGCTCCGCACTTAATGTCATAAGTTCCCCTCAGCATATTCAGCGGATAAAGATTTTTGTAAGAAGTATCTTCGAATATTAAAATTTTCATGCTCATATTGTTAACTCTTTTATTTAGTTTAATAAAATAAAAAAAGCCAATATTATATATTGGCTTAAGAATTATTATAAAAACAGATTAATATTATGAAACTGTCTCAGTTTTTTTCATTTTGTCACCATATCTCTTGTTGAATTTTTCAACTCTACCGGCTGTATCTACGATTTTCTGTGTTCCGGTGAAGAACGGGTGGCACTGTGAGCAGATCTCTACTTTTATTTCAGGAACTGTCGAACGGGTAGTAAATAAAACTCCTTTATTCTCTCCGCAGTTACAGACCACATTGCATTTATAATACTTAGGGTGAAATCCCTTTTTCATTTGGTTACCTCTTTCTGTATAATTTTATGCAAAAATATCAATTTGAGGTCTGAGATTCAATAGAGAATTAATTTTAAGTATAAAAAACATAAAGAAAATATAAATTGCCGCTTTTAGTTTATTTTAATATTTTATGTATAATTATAAACTTTTAAGAGTCTTGCTTCTTTAAGCATCAGTTATAATTATCCTAAATATTCAGATGCCGCTTCAACACTTTACGCTATGTATAGTTGCTATGAGTCTCTTGATACAAACAATGGACAAAACTACAGACAACCATTATATCAGGACATTGTAGATTATCTGAATGCGAAAATATTGTCAACTGAATTTGATAATAATATAGAATTTATGGATAATGCTTATCAAATTATTCTAATGGCGGAAAGCATAATTGATTTGAATTCTGCTGCAGGAGGATATGAATTTCTTGCCTTCAATCATCCCGATCCGGATATAAGATTAGCAGCGTCTTGGAATTATGCAGAGATAGAGGAGTTATTGAATTTGGGTAATGGAGGCGGAACTCAATTTCAAATTTCAAATGACAAATTACAAATGGAAAAACTTTGGGAACTGAAAGAACTTCAGAGATTACATGAAATTATTGCAAATGATCCGGTGATGAGTAAGATGAAAAAGTCTTTTGAAAAAACTTCCAATTCGAAAAAAGATAGTTTTGAAAAGCAATTGGATGAAGACAAGATATCGGGAGATCGTTCTGAAAATTCCAAACCTCTCCAAATGCAGGTAAAAGAAAGTGAGCTTGACAAAATAAAATTTGATAAAGCAAAAAGAAATATATACGATGCAAAAACATTAAATAAAAAAGATAGAGAAAAAAGGATGATGGAAGATTTTGCAATTACTACGTTGGAAGCAAGGAATGAAAAGTTAAACATTGGTAATCTACAGATTCCATTACAATATACACTGGGACAAAACTACCCTAATCCTTTTAATCCAACAACAAATTTGGAATATGCCATTTCAGAATTGGGATTTGTTTCTTTAAAAATATATGATATGTTAGGAAAAGAAGTGAAAATATTAGTTAATGAGACTAAGACTGCGGGAAAATATACAGTCTCTTTTGACGGTTCTAATCTTCCGAGCGGAATATATTTTTATAAGATCAAAGCGGGGGATTTTAATCAGGTAAAAAGGATGACATTGTTAAAATAAAATTTGATTTTTTTATGTAATTATTCTATACCCGGAGAAAGTCCTCTCCGGGTTTTCTATTTGTCCGTCTTAGATGTTTCATTTGTAAATGTAAGTTCAGATTATCAATGGTAGCTCTCTCATTTGAAGTTGAAAAGTTCAAAATGTAAGTTGTAGCAGTCTCATTTGAAGTTGAAAAGTTCAAAATGTAAGTTGTAGCAGTCTCATTTGAAGTTGAAAAGTTCAAAATGTAAGTTGTAGCAGTCTCATTTGAAGTTGAAAAGTTCAAAATGTAAATTGTAGCTGTCTCGTTTGAAGTTGAAAAGTCCGGAATGTAAGTTGTAGCTGCCTCGTTTGAAGTTGAAAAGTCCGGATTGTCAAATTTTACCGGAGGTTAGTATATTTATTAATACCACTCGTCAAAGTTTCCCCGATGTTGTTTGGTAAGGACACTGTAGACCACGCCGGAAGAGAATATTTTCGTACACGTAACTTATTTCCGTCGCGACGGATTGTAATTTGCAATTTGTAATTTGTAATTTATTCCTCTCTACTCCGCCGCGGCGGACTATATACTTAAAAATTATACTGCATCATAAACTCCATCCTGTTTGAAGTTGCAAACTGCCCGTTTTGATTTACTCTTTTTCCATAACAATACTCTAATGCGATCTGTGCTGATGGAAGGAAATTCCAGAATACATTACCTGTGAATTGTTGGGCATAATTGTAATAAGTAGGGGAGTTGAAATTATCCGGCTGAACTTTTACCTGCGAATACATTAATGTTGTAAAAAAGTTTGGATTGAAATTGTATTGTAATGCGCCGTAATATGCATAAGCTGGCAAAGCTGCAAGCTGTCCGGGCTGACCGGATACAGGCACTGCATTCAGATCATCAATACTGAGATCCTGTACATAATTTCCTATGCCATTACCGTACAATCCCTGAAAAAATATCTGAGCTTTTTTCGTGAAGCCTATATTGCCTGTAAGTGAAACTGCTCCGGCTGTAATATTATCATTTAGGTTTAATGTATCATTCCGGTAAAGAAGGTTTCTGAATATTCCCGAAAGCCGAATATGACTTTCATCAAAATTATATTGGACATATGCAGGGATATCGGGTACGGTTTGTTTCAGATTTATTGTATTCGGATAATTAGTTGTGAATTGAGGCATTTCAGCGCTTATGGCAAACATCCAGTCTTCAGATAAATTATATTTGTATCTTAACAACGGATTAAGAACTTCTGACATTGCATTTAATCCAACATAATTAACAGTCACCGGCCATGATGAGGCATCTGAAAAAGTACTCCAGTTCTCTCCGAATTCAAATCCGAAATATTTCACATACACCTGAAATAAACTGAATGAATTTTCCGGACCTCTGAAATTAGCGCTTACATAACCTACAAGATTTCCATGATTGGTTTTATTAATTACTTTAAAATATAAAAGTGAAGTGTTGGCATACATTTGATATTGAGAACACTGAAGTGAATCCTTAGGGACATCAATGTCATAAGTAACGAAATCAATATTGTCATCTATTCCGTCAAAGTCTGAAGAAGCTGTTAAATTAAAATATCCTCCGATACCTAATGAGAATTTTCCGCCGGGAGAAGTTAATACAAAACTTGGTATCTCTGAATTTCGAAACCATTCGCTTTGCTCTTCCCGGAAATGCGATAAGGCAGTGTCATTTTTGTTCTTCCCATGAATGAATTTAATACCGGCAGAATCCTGCTGTGAATAAATCAAACAGTTTATTGAGAAAATAAATATAATTATAAAGAGTGATATAAGACTTTTCATAAGTAAAAGTATTTAATGATCTTTTGCCCAAATTAATCAATCACAGGTTTACATATGCCGGTAAACAAATGAATCTAATCTGCTTCAATTCGTGCGCGAATCAATAGCTCAAAGAAACTTGTTCTAACAGTTTTAACTGTTTTTAACTTTAAGTTTTAGAGTCTTTGAGCCTTAGGGGCAAATATCTGTTAAATGATACCGGATATGAAATTCAGATCAGCTAAAAACGTTATCTATTTCTTAAACACAACTTTCTTTTCTTTGAATACATATTTGATCCCGTCTTCAACTTTCTCAACAGGGATGATCTTAAGCTTTTCAAGTATCTCTTTCTGGATTTCGACAAGATCCTTTTCATTTTCCTTCGGTATCAGAACAGTCTTGATCCCGCTTCTTACCGCAGCCAGCAGCTTTTCGTTCAAGCCCCCGATCGGAAGTACATTCCCTCTCAGTGTGATCTCACCTGTCATTGCAACATCGCTTCTTACAGGACATTTTGTAATTGCCGAGAGCATTGCCATTATCATAGTAATACCTGCTGAAGGTCCGTCTTTAGGGATTGCGCCTTCTGGAAGATGAATGTGAATCTCTTTTTCC
>JAGPCH010000128.1 GCA_018058125.1 Ignavibacteria bacterium
CTGCAACAGTACTCAGTTTATTATTTGGATGGGAAGAAAGCGGAAACATAATTTTACTTGCCCGCTTAGCAGGGATCGTGTATGTATGTTTTGGAATTGCGTGCTACCCTTCAAATAATCCGGTTGATGAAAATAAAATATCAATGACATTTATTGCAATGTTCCTGTACAATTTTCTTGCAGCGGTATTTTTAGGCTATTTGAGATTCGGTGAAAATTTTGAAGGAGCATTATTACTTCCTGCGGTCATATTTCATTCTTTGATTACAATTTACTTTGTATTTGTTTTTAAGAACATCAAGAAACAGTAACAAGTATGAATTATAATTTTTAAACTCACATTATTTAACTAAAAAAATCTCATGGCTAAAAACGTTTTATTGTTATTCGTGATGCTGTGTTTTTTTATTTCCGGTTGTAAAGAAGGTAATAAGAAAAGCACATCAAAAAGTAATCTTGAAACATCCGGGACACCGGGCTCTCCGTTTGCTACAACTACTATTGACGGTAAGCAGCTTCCAAATCCTCCCTTTCCTTTTGAAGGAAAAATTGAGGAAGATGCAAATAAGTCAAAGGCATACTGGCCGCCAAATATTGTACCACCAAAAGGCGCTCCGAATATTCTTCTGATCATGACAGATGATCAGGGATACGGAATCTCCGGTACATTCGGAGGAGTGATACCTACTCCTTCTATGGATAAACTGGCTAAATCGGGAATAAGATATACTCAGTTTCATTCTACTGCTCTTTGTTCTCCGTCTAGAGCTGCGTTGATAACAGGTCGTAATCACCACTCTGTTGGATTTGGTGTAATTATTGAACAGTCAACTGGATTTCCGGGCTATGACGGAATTGTTTCTTTAAACAGTGCATCCATCGGATCAATTTTAAAATACAATGGATATGCAACTTCCTGGTTTGGAAAAGATCATAATGTTCCGACTAATGAAAATACTAACACCGGTCCTTATGATAACTGGCCATCAGGAATGGGATTTGAATATTTTTACGGATTTGTAGGTGGTGAAACAGATCAGTATAGACCTTATCTTTTTCAGAATACTACTCAGATTTATCCCTGGCTGGACGATACTAATTATAATATGATTACAGGAATGGCTGATAATGCAATTGAATATCTTGATCAATTGAATTCATCCGATCCTGAAAGACCTTTCTTCCTATATTATGTGCCCGGAGGAACGCATGCTCCGCACCAGCCTAAAGCAGAGTGGAGAGATAAATTCAAAGGCAAGTTTGATATGGGGTGGAATAAGATGCGCGAAGAAATTTTTGCAAATCAGAAACGTCTTGGTGTGATTCCTCAGAATACGCAGCTTACTCCATGGCCGGATGATTTACCTAAATGGGAAACTCTTGATACAAACAGTAAAAAAATGTTTGCCCGACAGGCTGAGAATTTTGCAGGTTATGTAGCATATACTGATAACGAAATAGGAAGAGTTATACAGAAAGTTGAAGATATGGGAAAATTTGATAATACACTTATAATTTATATTAGCGGAGATAATGGTACAAGCGCTGAAGGAACGGCAATTGGTACTGCTTTCGACATGGCTGCAATTCAGGCTATAGAAATGCCGATTGATGATCAGTTGAAATATTATGACGTTTGGGGCGGACCTGAGACTACACCTCATATGTCTGTTGCCTGGTCGTGGGCATTTGATACTCCATTCAAATGGACTAAACAAATAGCTTCTCACTTTGGAGGCACAAGACAGGGGATGGTAATGTCCTGGCCAAACAAGATCAAAGATGCAGGCGGAGTTCGATCGCAATTCCATCATCTTATCGATATTGTCCCGACTATTCTGGAAGCTACAGGAATACCTGCTCCCGAGATGGTTAACGGAATTCAGCAAAAACCTATTGAAGGCGTAAGCATGGCTTATACATGGGATAAGGCAAATGAAAAAGCGCCTTCTACAAGAAAGACTCAATACTTTGAAATGTTCTGCAACAGAGGAATTTATAATGATGGCTGGTACGCATGTACCACTCCGCCTCAGCCGCCATGGCTTATGGGATTAGGTAAATTCCCGCCGATTAATGATTATAAATGGGAATTGTATAACTTAACTGATGATTATTCTCAATTCAATGATTTAGCATCTCAAAATCCTGATAAACTAAAAGAACTTCAGGCATTATTTATAACAGAAGCTAAAAAATATCAGGTGCTCCCTCTGGATAATTCTGTAATTTCACGTCTTCTTGCCCCAAGACCAAATGGCACTCAGGGAAGAACAGATTTTACATATACCGGACCAATAAAAGGAATTACTTATCCTGCAGCTCCTGATATACTTACAAAATCTTTTACAATAACTGCAGATGTTGATATTCCTCAGGCAGGTACTGAAGGAATGCTTGTTACTCTCGGAGGAAGAATGAGAGGATGGGGACTTTATGTATTAAAAGGCAAACCGGTCTTTACATACAATATGCTTGCGCTTGAAAAATTCAAGTGGCAGGGAGCAGATGCTTTGACACCGGGCAAACATACAATTGTATTTGATTTCAAATACGACGGTCCGGGAGCCGGTAAAAGCGGCACAGGAATACTTTCTGTCGACGGAAAAGAAGTTGCAAATAATAAGATACCTAATACTATTCCATTCTTATTAACTATTTTTGAAACATTCGATATAGGTTCTGATACGCGTACACCGGTTGATGATGCGGACTATCAGGTGCCATTTAAGTTTACAGGTACGATCAGTAAAATAAATGTTAAATTAGGAAAGGATCAGCTTATGGCAGATTCTGACAAGCTAATGAGACAGAATATTCTTGCTATGGTTAACTATTAAATCTTAGAAATTATTTTCATAATTTATTGAATACCGGAAGAAAATTTCTTCCGGTATTTTTTTATTATTTCTTTTCATTTTTACTTATAAAATTATATCAATTTTAAAAAATTAATCTAACTTTATTAACCGATTAACCATTTAACCGATTAACCCTTAAGAGACAATGCAGCTTTATCGCGGGAGTCTGCCGACCGTTTTGTAATCAAAGAACATTTGATATTTTTCTTTAAAATGAAAAGGAGAAACTTATGTCAGTCAGAGAAAGAGAATTTGTATCCGGTAGAATTTAATTTAGCACTTTTACAGTACATATAAGGGTCCGTCAGAGTTATCCGATAGAACCCTGGAGACTCAGACGGGGGTATGCTTTTTGTGCACCAAAACAACTAGAATTTCTTAGTGTATTTATTCTGCCGCGGCGGATTCATGGTAAATGAAAACGATTTTATTTTCGGACAGTCTGAAAACTGCAGTGACTCTGATGTGTTATAAAAATTATCTATAAATTCTCAACAAACATTCAATTCACCCCAAAAGCTCTCAGCCCGTTCACAGT
Source organism: Ignavibacteria bacterium (assembly GCA_018058125.1). Lineage (GTDB taxonomy): Bacteria > Bacteroidota > Ignavibacteria > Tepidaquicellales > Tepidaquicellaceae > JAGPCH01. Next base: position 3,400 of record JAGPCH010000128.1, read on the forward strand.
CACAAACGCAAACACATAAGCTAATGCAGTAAACACGACTACTTGCAGAACGGGGATTCTCCAGCTTCCGGTTTCCTTTTTGGCGATTGCTACTGTCGAGAGACACTGAAGCGCGAATACAAAGAAGACTATCAGTCCGGCTGTGGTAGCTGTAGTAAAGAGTTTCTGATCACTGTCTCCGATCTTTGCCTCCCTCATAGAGTTAAGAATTGAATTCTGAATGTCATCCCCGTCTTCTGTAATTTTAAAGATAAGAGCCATCGAACTAACGAAAACCTCTCTTGCTGCGAAAGTAGCAATGAGAGAAACACCAACACGCCAGTCAAGACCAAGTGGTTTCATTACGGGCTCTATAAATTTACCGAGATAAGCAGCATATGAACCTGACATGCGTTCATTGGCTTTGATGATCTCGGTTTGTTCGGGAGTGACATCAGCCGATTCCTGAACGACCGGATTATAATTCGGAAATGTCGTGAGTATCCATATTAAAAGAGATAAGTAAAGTATTATCGGACCGGCTTTAACTACATATTGCTTTCCGTTTTTTATAGTTTCCTGAATTACCCGCATTGGTTTAGGCATTCTGTAAGCCGGAAGTTCGAGTATAAATGAAGTGTTGTCCTTTTCTTTTACTATTCTGCTGCTGAATTTATTTACAACAGCGGCAATAATAATTGAACTCATTATGCTGAAAATATAAATTCCGGCAAGAGCTAAACCTCCGATCCACGGAGTATCCTGAGGGATCAGAAAAGCAATAAGCAAAGCGTACACAGGAAGTCTTGCGCTGCAGCTCATTAATGGGATTATAAATATAGTAAGAAATCTTTCCCGTTTATTTGTGATAGTTCGTGTTGCCATCATTGCCGGGATAGCGCAGGCAAATCCGGACAGCAGGGGAACGAATGATTTTCCGTTAAGTCCGATCTTTGATAACGGTTTATCTATAAGCATTGCGCCTCTTGCAAGATAACCTGAATCTTCAAGCAAACCGAGTATCAGAAAAAGAATTAATATCTGCGGAAGAAAAACAAGTACTGAGCCAAGTCCGCTGATCAGCCCGTTTGCAATCAGATCAGCAAAAAGACCTTCTCCTAAAATTGTAAAAGCATTTTCAGACAGAAATGAAAAACCATCATTGACGAGATCCATTAATGGAGCGGCAAGCCAGAATATCGAAGTGAAAGTCAACGACATTATCAGAAAGAAAATTATAACTCCCCAGAATTTGTGAAGAATGAATTTATCTATTTTTAATGTAGTCTCATCAGCTTTTAAGAATTTTGGAGAAGAGTTCAGAACAACTATACTTTCATTGATCTTCTGAATATCCAGTTTACCGTTTGTGTAATTCTGATCTTTTTCAAACAACACTTCCTTTTCGATTTTTTCAATCTCGGAATAGGATTCGAGTAATTTTGTCTTGTGATCTTTACCGGCAATAATAATTTCAGTCACCGAATCTTTTTCAAAATCATTCAGACTTTCCTTTAAAGCAGATAACAGATCATCAATACCTTTACCTGTTTTACCATTAACTCTAACAACTTTGCAGTTAAGAATGCTGCTGAGCTTGTTCTCTGAAATATCAAATCCTTTTTTCTGCAGCACATCTATCATAGTCAGAACAACCACTATATTAAAATTAGATTCAAGCAATTGCTTAACCAGATATAAATGTCTTGAAAGCTGACTGACATCCACTGTAACAGCTACTATATCCGGTTTACCGAATTTAGGATGTGAATAAAGAGTATCGACTGAGAGTTTCTCGTCAGGTGAAGACGGAATCAAACTAATTATACCCGGAGTGTCAAGAATATCTGCATTTACCGCATGCTTGCTTAGGATCTTGGAGATAGAATATTCTACAGTAGAGCCGGGATAGTTTACGGTTTTAAAATTTTTACCGCTGAGATAATTGAATAAAGTTGTCTTGCCTGAGTTTGGCTGCCCGACAAGAGTTATCAATGGTATTTTATTTAATGTCTGATCACTCAAATTATAATACAGTTCGCATCACTTTTCCTGATAGCTATCACACTGCCTCTAATTGATAAAGCAATAGGATCATTAAATAGAGATCTGCTCAAAAGCTGAATTTCCTGACCC
>JAGPCH010000130.1 GCA_018058125.1 Ignavibacteria bacterium
GTCGAATACAACTCTGATAAGATCATAGCAGTAAGTAACAGTGTCAGGAAAATGCTTACTGATAAATTTAAGATAAAGGAAGGCAGGATAGTTCTGATCCCGAATTTTACAGATACTGAAGAGTTAGGACTTGCTGACAGCAGAACTTCCAGTAAAAAAAATCATTTCAGCATTTTATCCGCCGGAAGATTTCATAAGGATAAAGATCAATCTACGCTTATAAAAGCCATGTCTCATTTTCACAGAAAAGAGATAAGCATTAAATTGACGCTTATAGGCGACGGTGAGGAGAAAGAAAAATTAGAAAATCTGATCAGAGAATATAATATCAATGCTGAGATAATTTCTCCGGTAAAAGATCTTTACAATTATATTAACGCAGCGGATATTTGTGTTTTGTCATCAGTGAGAGATCCTTTGCCGGGATTCATGCTGGAGAGCGGATTATTCGGCAAACCATTCATTGGTTCGGATGCAGACGGGATAGCTGACACCATTTCAGACGGAGTAAACGGTTTGCTCTTTAAAAAACGTAATTCTGAAGAACTAGCGGAAAAGATCAGATTGTTTATTGATAACAAAAATCTGGCAGCGAAATGCTCGGAGAATTTAAACAAACTTGTCCTGTCAAAATTTACTGAAAAAAGTGTCATTCCTGAGATAGAATCACTTTATAAAAGCCTTTGATAATGAAAATACCATATTTAAAATAAATTAAGAATTGACCGGAAAGAAAATCAATATATTCGGAACTGACATAGACAATTTATCCGATTCTGCTTTTTTAGAATTTATAAAGGAAGTAATTGTCAATAATAAAAAGGTTGTGATCGGCTATGCTAATGCGGATACATTGAATAAATTATATACAGATAAAGAGTTAAGGCAGATATACAGTACTTTTGAACTTATACATCCGGACGGAGTCGGAGTATATGCGGCATCGCGAATTTTATTCGGCAATGACGGGTTAGAGAGCAGACTTACAGGTTCCGATTTTTATCCCATATTAGCAGACGAATCAATCAAACAAAACTGGAAATATTTTTTCTTCGGGCATAGTGACAAGATCCTGTCCGGGATCAGAGAGAAGTATCCATTATTGAACATTGCCGGAATGAATGAAGGATACAGTTTCAGTGATGAGGAAGTAATAAGAAAGATAAATGCTGCCGATCCTGATATTCTGATCATAGGATTAAGCTGTCCCAAACAGGAAAGGTGGATCTGTGCTAACAGAGATAAGATCAATTTCAAAGTTGCATTGAATGTCGGCGACGGGATAAAGGTTTTTGCAGGATACAAAGTAAGAGGTCCTGAAATTTTCAGAAAAGCCGGAATGGAATGGCTTTTCAGACTATTCAGCGATCCTGTTTCAAATTTCAACAAATATGTAACCGGAATTCCCCTTTTCATATACAGGATCTTTAAGGAAAAATTAAAAAAATTAAAGTGAAATTTTTACTTAAAAGTGGTATATTGCCTGTTATTAAACCAATATTAACTTAAAAAAGGCGGATGAATTAAGGTTACGATATTTTATCATTAATATCTAATTTCATTTATGCGAAAACTAACTTTAGCACTTTTTGTTTGTTTATTATTAACAAACATTTCTTTCTCACAGAGCAACAACTATAACTGGATTACTCCTAACAAGACATACCTTAAACTTTTCATTAATGATGACGGAATGTACAGGATCAACAAAGTTGATTTTGAAAATGCAGGTATAAGCACAGGAGGATTGGATCCGCGTACTGTAAAGGTTTTATACAAAGGATCTCAGCTTCCTATCTTTTTTCAGGGAGAAGATGACGGTACTTTTGACAATAGTGACTATTTTGATTTTTACGGGAAAAGAAATTACGGCGGTCCGACACCTCACAGAGACGGATTTTCAAATGCAGTTGTGTACACGGTAAATGAATATTATAATTTATATTCTGATACAAGTTCTTACTGGGTAGAATGGGGCGGCGATAACGGACTTCGGATGGAAAAATCAGTTTTTGTATCGCCAAACAATTTTCCGGATAACTATTTTTACAAGCACGTTCATTTTGAAAAAGATGTTTTTTATAATCTCGGAGAGACAACAAATCCGAATTCAGATTACAGATATTTCAGTAATGAAATTGTAGTAGGTGAAGGCTGGTTCTGGAGATTTTTAACTACCAGCGAATCATTTGAAGATACTACTTATATCAATGATCTGTCTGCTTCCGGAGAATTATGCAGCCTGAAAGTTTTCATCAAGCCTGTTTCATTTACAAATGTAATACCAGAGCCCGAGCACAGAATTGAAGTTAAGATAAATGATGTGGTTATAGATACGCTTTACAGAAATAATCTCGATAGAATAGATACAACCATTACATTTGCTTCTTCTTTTCTGACTAATAATATTTCGAACAAAGTAACTTTTCATTATATACCATTAGGAAATGAGTATTTCTTTCCGGGAATTTTCATAGATTTTTTTGATCTGTATTATCCAAGAGATTTTGCCATTAGAAATAATTCCTTACTGATCACTTCAAAAGGTTCAGATACAGCTTCTGTTAAATATACCGCTACAGGACATAATGCGGGAAATCAGACAAACATATACGATATAATAAATAACATCAGAATTGAGAATTCAACTTCATCTTCCGGAAATCTTACATTCACAGGAAAAGGAAATTCCACATTCAGGATCATTAATGATAACATCACAAAAAAACCTGCTCGTATTATTCAAAGAAGCGTAAGAGATCTTGTAAATACAAATAATGAAGCTGATTATTTAATTGTTTATAATAAGATTTTCGAATCACAGGCAGAACAGTTAAAAAATCACAGGGTAAGTTTTGATAATTTCAGAGTGTACAATGCCGAGATGCAGGATATCTATGATGTCTTCAATTACGGTATGGAAGATCCAGTTGCATTGAGATATTTCGTAAAGTATGTTCATGAAAACTGGAAAACGCCACAGTTAAAATATGTTTGTTTATTCGGCAGAGCGTCTCTTGATCCGAAGAAATCTAATCCGGGAAACTCATATACAAACAATTATGTCCCGACTTACGGTAATCCGCCGTCAGACGGCTACTTTGTTAATTTTAATATAGGCACCTATACATATTACCATCAGATCTCAATCGGAAGAGTGCCTGTTTATACAGTGACCGAGGCTCAGGATGCAGTTAATAAAATAGTAACTTACGATCAGCAGCCGCCGGATGTCTGGTGGAAAAAGTATATTGCTATCACGGGCGGAGGAACTAGAGCTGAGCAGTTATCTTTTCAGAACAAGTCAAATAATCTGATAAACCAGTATATAACAAATCCAAAACCTTCGATGAATGTCTCAAAAATTTATCGAAATGATTCGACCGGATATATCACATACAATTATAAGGACTCAATAAAACGTGAGATAGACAAAGGAGCTTTGATAATTAATTTCATCGGGCATGCTGCAGCTCAGGACTGGGAGATCGGACTTGAAAATCCTAACACGCTTGAAAACGGAAATAAACAGCCGCTTGTATTAAGTTTTACCTGTTATACCGGTAAAAATGCCGAACCGAATCTCAGAAGCTTTGGAGAAGAATTTTTTCTTTTACCGAATAAATGCGCAATAGGATTTGTCGGAACTACCGGGTGGAGTTTCTCGGGTGTTGGTGATAATTATAATGAACAGATATTAAGGAATTTCTCCGTTGACAGCATCAGAAGAATTGGAGATCTGGTGACTTATGCTTCTAAAAGACTCAGTGCGGATTCAAATAGTTTTGCGCCGAGGAATACCATCAACTGCTATACTCTTTTAGGCGATCCGGCTACTTCCCTTTTGATGCCGCCTAAGCCTGAATTTGACATAAAACAAAATGACTTTGCTCTTTCAAATTCTTTCCCTTCTCTGGGTGAAGAAATAAAATTATCCGTGTATCCTAAAAACTTAGGAACTTATGTAGATACGGTCAGCATCCGGTTCCAGCTAAGAAAGAACGGTATTCAGACTGACAGAAAAGATACATTGATCAGAACTTTCTCATTTCAGGATACGATCAGTCACTTTTTCGCAATTGATTCTTCAGGAAATTATTCAATGTCTGTGATTATTGATCCGTACAGATCCTATCCTCAGAAATTTTACAATAATGATTCTATAGCAATACCGATAACATTAAGAAATTTATCTTACGTGCCTGTAAAGCCTCTGGACAATGCCGTTCTGAGCTCGGGTACATTTACTTTTACCGGTTTAAATCCAACTATCAGTGAAACCACAGGAAACGAAAAGATCATTCTTCAGATAGATACTAACCGTAACTTTAATTCACCGGCGCTTCAGACTTTTGCTAGTAATTCCATTGTCGGCATTACAACAAGCTTTAATGTTACGCTTCCTGTTCAAATATCTAACACGCTTTATTTTACAAGGACAAATGCTGTAATAAATCTTGACAGCTCCGGCTGGTCAGAGACCAGAAGCCTGATCTATGACCCTTCTATCTCTGACAATAAAGATCAGTTGACGGATTCCACTTATACAGTCATGACAATGAAACCTGAGCAATACAACGGATCTAACCTGTCAAATGTAAATTACACAAATGATACAGGATTTACATTGAATCACTACATCGGTGATCTGTATGTGAAGTCATTCGGAAGTAATGCCAATGAAGCATCGTATTTCATAATTAATCAACTGAGCTATTACAGTGACGGCGGAGGTAACACGGGATATAATTTTGCCAAGGTCAGAAAATATAACGGACAGATTAAAGACATCAAAAATTTCAGGATGAATTCACCTTCTTCATCTGATTCATTACTCACATTCTTAAATACGTATGACAGCAGTGAATATATAATGGCATATTATTGTTCCTACGTACCGGGAATGGACAGCATCAGACAGGATGCAAAAAATAAGTTAAAAGAATTTGGAAGTATATTTGCTGATTCTCTTACAATTGAGTTTGGTGAAGATAATTTTAATACCTGGGCGTTTATAGGTTCGCTTGGAGCTGCACCGGAACAGAATTGTGAAAAATATAACAGATACAGAAATACAGGAACTCAGATGCCATTGGATTGCCAGATTGAACCATCTTTCCAGAATGCATCAGGAAGTGTCGCTGCAGAGTTTGGTCCATCAGACAACTGGAAAAGCTTTTCCTGGAACAGGATCATTTTTCCGGAAAGCAATATTAAAGTAAATGTATATGGCGTGGATTCTGAAAATAATTCTAATCTGATCTATGAGGGTCTTACAAGTAATTCATTAGTAAACATAGATACACTGAATTCGAGTATTTATCCTAAGATCAGACTTGAAGCTGTTGCAGAAATAGATTCCTCACTTGGCACTCAATCACCTGTATTCCAGACTTTCACTGTTAATTATGTACCCCCTGCAGAGTTACTTCCGGATGTAAATTCTTTTACCGGAACTGATACGACTGTACTCGAGGGCGACAGCGTAAGTTTCTCGGTGAATTATTACAATG
>JAGPCH010000131.1 GCA_018058125.1 Ignavibacteria bacterium
AAAGCTGATAAAATGCTGCCTGTGCATTTCGGTGCGCTCTCTTACCGGAATGATCCTGATTATCCTGTAATAGTTTTGAAAGAACTTATCGAACAAAAGGACAGAACCGGTTCAGTAACGAATTCAGGTGAATATTATAAAGATAAAGTTGTGATTCTCGATGAAGGTGAGCAGCACGTATTTGAATATTTGTATGAAATAAAAAATGAAGATCAGAAATAATTGAATACCCATTTTAAAAACTGTTCTCCCTGATATCTCTGAGAGAAAAATACCTGAAGCCCGTTTCTCATAAGCATTCTGTAAATCCCTGTACTCGACTGACTTACGATCTTATTATAATCCGAATCAGGGAATAACGCTATGATGGTTCCAAGTTCATAATTTTTGATTAGCGTATCAGTAACTATCTTTACATTTTTTTTACTGCTTGTTTTCACAGAATCATGAGTCACTGAGACTATTGAAGTATCTGTCGCATCTTCCAACTCTTTTTTATACAAACTGTCTCCCCGGTAAACCAACAGATCTTTTTTATACTTATTGTCCCATAGCCGGATATCCAGATAATATACCCCGCCTTCAAATGTTGACCTGCCGTACTTTTTTGAATAATTAAGAATTGCAAATGGTTTGAGCACTACAATATTTCTCACGTTATTATCCTCTATGAGATTTTCAATGTTCCTGTCGGAGAATATTCTTGTGAATGTAGAATAAACAACTGAATCAGTTTCCGCTGAGCGCAGATCAATGGCTGAAATGTATCTGTCGTATTCAAAAGTTTCATAATCTAAACTGTCGATAATGTAAGGATTTATCGCGCCCCAGTTGAGCGTGACTGTCTGAGGATTCAGACCGAAATTTGTATTGTCGATGCTGTAATTTTTCAGACCGAGTTGTTTGCCGAAATTTATCATGTCCTGATTCTCATTCAGCTTCAGTATGTTTTCTGAAAAAAGCAAAATAGACGAATCGTTTACGTTTGATTCAATATTATCAAGATAAAATAATTTATAATCACCTATTTCTTCGTTTTTGTAACTGAGTTTTTTTAATTTGCTCACATAGTTATCGCTTCTCACTACGGCTACTTTCACATTCTGTTTTTCAAGAAAATTTTTCAGCTCAATGATGTTAAGTTCCTCATCAGTTTTTTGATTCCTTCTGCCGCTCTTTTTCTTCTCGCTTGATTTGATTGACGGAAAATCCCCGAGAATAAATTTTGACGGATTATTTGATAATGCCTGAACGGCGAAAATGTCAAAATAACCCGGCACTTCTTCAAAGTAAATTTTACCTGTTTCCTTTATATAATTTTTCTGTTCGAGCTCTTTTAAGATTCCACCGACAGCAAAAGTATCCTCTCTGTATGGCTGGGGATAATAAAAGCTCCAGATTATATTTATGACAAGAATTACTCCTATGATACTTACGGCAATAGCCTTTTTAAATTCGAAGGCCTGTTCAATACAGAAAGGGATGAAAAAAATTGCATTGATCACAATATATCTCGAGATCATATTTGTGCCGCCTGTGCCGAGTATGCCCTGAAGCATTAATACTGCAAGTTCTATTAAATTGAACATAAGAAAAATCTTTGCAGGGGTAATTTCTTTTAACCGGATTGTCTCGTATGAGATCTTCATTGCAAAAAAAGTAGTTATAGGGGCAATGAAAAAAATGAATGTCGGATATTGAACAAGTCTCTGCATGAATCCCGCAGTGTTGAACTGATTGAAGATCTTGGTAGTCTCTTCAGCGAAGAAGAACATGTTTTGGTGATCGTAGTAATTCTGCAATAGCCACCATACGATCGTGGTGAAAGAAATTAGTGAAATTAAAAAATTGATTATTATTTTTTTAGATATCTTTTTTTCAATTACAATGTCATAGAGTATAAGCAGAATGAACGTACCGCTGAAGAGCCATCCTTCGTATCTGAATCCGTTTGATAATGCAAAACTAACAGCGCTCAGAATCAAAAAGATTTTTCGCTCGCCCTGAAATTTCCATTTGATAAAATAATAAATCCCTGCAATGACAAAGAAAAAAAATATTGACTCAGGCAAACCACTGAGGCTCAGCCAAACCTGAAATGGGAACAGGCAGAATATGAGAGTTGAAAAGAAGGCATTCTTCTTGTCAAAAGAGATCAGAACTATTTTATAGAAAAATAAAACAGTCAGGGATGAAAATACTATGTTCACTATGAGAGCAGCCGTAAAAAGGTCTTTTACAAAAAGCATAACAAATCCGTTTATCCAGAAATGCGGTGTCAGCCAGACACCTGAATCTATAACCGGATTCTGAAGCCATTCATAGGATTTGACTGTCCGGCAATAATCATCAGCCGACAGCCATCTGTATCCCGAATACAGTATCAGCATCTGAAAAAAGAATTTGATTATTAGCAGAGTAGTGATCTGAATAGCCTGGCTGGAAATAAATCTGATCCTGAGATCGTTTATATAAGCGAGTGCATTCTGAAGATTATTATTCTTTTCTGATTCCAATGATCGCTTTTAATTTTTTAATAATTTTATTCTGAATGTTGTGCCTTTCCCCGGATTTGAATCTATCAGTATGAGTTTGCCTTTATGGTAATCCTCAATTATTCTTTTTGATAAACTTAGTCCTAGACCCCAGCCCCTTGTTTTAGTCGAGTATCCCGGACGGAATACATCTTTCTTGAATTTTGGATCAATGCCTTTTCCGTTGTCAGCGACATCTATTATCAGTTCACCGCCACTGTCCGAAATATTAAATGAAACTTCTCCGTGAGCTTTTTCCATTGCATCCAGAGCATTCTTCAGTAAATTCTCGATCACCCATTCAAAGAGATCTTTGTTTATCTTAGCTTCAGAGTTTCCCGTACTGTTGATCCTGATCTGAACTTTCTTGCTGAGCGAACCGTCAGCTGCCACAAGCGAAGGGATCCTTTTCTCAAAATAATCAGAGACCTTTTTTATTACAGCTGAAACATTATCAGTTTCAAGCTTTGGCTGAGAGCCGATCTTGGAAAACCTTCCGGCAATCTTACTGAGCTTTTCAAGATCATTGCTGATTTCGTGTGTTACTTCTTTGAGATCTTCAGTCTGTGGTTCAATACTTCTCAGCATTTCAGTCCAGCCAAGTAAAGAACTGAGAGGTGTCCCAAGCTGATGCGCAGTCTCGCGCGACAATCCTACCCAGATATTGCTTTGTTCATTTTTCTTAATATATGAAAAGCCAATGTATCCGAGAAAAACAAATATTGCCGCAATGATAACCTCGAAGACAGGCAGCAGTTTCAATTCCGTAACGAGACCAGACTGACCGTAATGAACATAATTCAATATTATGGAATCTTTATAAGAGACTATGATCGGAGCGTTAATTTCATCCATCTCTCTTGCTATCTCAAACAGGATCTCGTTTTTTTCAGCAGCAGAAAGCGTAGTATCATAATCAACATTTTTTGTGAGTATGATCTCCTTCTTCTCTCTGTCAGTTGCAATGATCGGAAAATCTATCTGCGGAATGATCTGATCAAAGATGAACCCGTATTCTCCCGAAGAGTTTTCATCATTTGCCAGATACTCCATTGACTTGGCATATAATCCTGCAATATCCCTTTCCCGCTTCTGAGTTTTTTGCGCAAGAGTCTGAGTATAGATCAAAACTATAATAGCAATTATTACACCACTTACTATTATAGCGATCTTTATTTTTTGTGAGCCAAATTTATTCATTAAGCTATGTGATTCGTTTTAATATATTGTATATAAATACTTATTTAAATTTATTAATTCTTGTCCAAAAAAGTTTTTATCTTATCGGTTCTGATCGTTGTATTAATGATCTCGTTTGTAGTTTCATTATCAGCAGGAAGTGTCTCGCTTTCTTTCTCTGAAATACTGAATATATTTTCTTCAGGTGATGAACTGAATAAGAAGATAATATTAGACATCAGACTGCCGAGAATCCTTAATGCAATGCTGGTAGGAGCTTCTCTTTCATGCTCGGGGATAATACTGCAGTCAATGCTCCGGAACAATCTTGCCGAACCGGGACTACTGGGAATATCAGCCGGAGCCGGACTGGGAGCTATATTGATCTTTATACTTCCTTTCTCATTACCGTTTATACTGATCACTCCGGTCTCATTTTTGTTTGCGCTTGTAACAACATTTATCATATTTAAATTTGCCAAAGGACTCGGCGGAAAGTTTGCCGGATTTATTTCAACAGATAAAATAATTTTAACAGGTATAGCTGTCAGCGCATTGATCTCTTCACTGAATGGATTTCTGTTGTTGATTTCAGGGAGTTCGATGACGCAGATTATTTACTGGCTGAATGGAGGATTCTCAGGAAGAGGCTGGAATGAATTTTATTCAGGATTCTTTTTTATCTTAGCCGGATTAATGGGATCTTTATTCATTTCAAAAGACCTGAATGTAATGAATCTTGGGGAAGAACTTTCAGTTTCTCTCGGACTCAATTTAAAACGATTTCAGAAGCTGTCAATAATATTTTCATCCTTACTAGCAGCAAGTGCAGTATCAATAGCAGGTATAATAAGTTTTGTAGGTCTGATAGTTCCGAATTTAGCCAGACTTTTAATAGGCGAAGATTACAGATATGCAGTGCCGTGTTCGATAATACTCGGAGCGATATTCCTTCTTTTATCTGATACTATAGCGAGGACTGTTATCTCTCCGGCTGAGATACCTGTTGGGATAGTGACGTCATTTATAGGAGCGCCGGTGTTTGTGTGGCTGATTATGAGGAAAAGAAAATGAGTGTGTAGAGTGAGTAGAGTGTGTGGAGTGAGTAGAGTGAGTAGAGTGAGTAGAGTGAGTAGAGTGAGTAGAGTGTGTAGAGTGTGTGGAGTGTGTAGAGTGTGTGGAGAGATTAGAGTGAGTAATGTGTAAGGAGTTTAATGTATCCCTACGGTTTGTCATTCCCGCGTGCTCCAGACTGTCCGAAAACGTTGTGTTTGCCTCCAAGACTCAAAGACTAAGGTAAAAAACCTTTAAAATGCTCTTCTTTGAGCCTTCGAGTCTTTGAGGCAGGCATTATGGTAACGTTTTCGGAAAGTCTGCTCCTGGCGGGAATCCATTGTTCGGAAACCAGGATATTTAATTCAAAGAAGAATGATAATGAAATAAAATTTTTTTATAACCACTATGAAACTATCAGAGACAATAGCAGCAATATCAACAGCTCCCGGTGAGGGAGGAATATCTATAATACGATTGTCAGGAGAAAATGCCTTTAGTAAAATTGAGAGTGTATTTTTTAAAGATTCAATTCGAAAAATTAAAATTCAAATAAACAATGAGTCCTCCCACACAGTCCACTTCGGGTACATCTTTGACGACACACAACTAATTGACGAAGTACTTATCACCATATTCAAAAATCCGCATTCATACACAGGAGAAGATGTGATTGAAATCTCATCTCACGGGGGTACATATATTGCACAAAAG
>JAGPCH010000132.1 GCA_018058125.1 Ignavibacteria bacterium
GGCGGTTTTAAAAAACTTGTTCAGAATATACGGGATGTAGAAAGATCTCTTGGTGATGGGGTAAAGAAAATATATGAAAGTGAAATGCCTCAGAGGAAAAAACTAAGACGGGTAAGTCATTAAAAGATCAATAATCTCTGGGATCCACTACCAGGAGCAGTGTGCATCCGTTCTTCGTTCGTAAAGGTTCATGGTCACTTTCTCCTTCTGCATGATGAAAATCACCGGGTCCGAGATGTTTTCCTTCAACAAAAAGATCTCCTTCCAATACATAACACTCTTCAGCGCCGCTATGATGATGGGACGGATAAACACAACCCGCGGCTGCTTTCAGAAGGATCACCAGATATCCTTTTTCTTTATTTAATGAAAGCGGTTTGATAGATAATCCTTTAATTTCAGGATGAGGCATCCATTCTGTAGAATCCGAAAAAATAAATTCAAAACTTTCCCGCTTTTCTGAAGGCTCAGATATTGAATCCGACTTGATTTTTAGATTCAATTTTTCAAATAATTTTTCTTTCAGTTCGGGTCCGGGTGTCATTAATTTATCGGAAAATACAGCCAGAGACATAAGATAGGAAAGATTATTATATTCTTTGAAAAGATTCCTTACACTGTCGCTTTCAGTTTTATCCGGAGAGTTATTCAATTCCTCATCTAATGAATTAGTCAATCCCAGAGAATTCAGGATTGCACTATCTTCAGATATATTTATTTTATTTTTATTGGTCAATTTAAATTCTGCTTACTGTATATATTTTTTTAATTTATCACGAAGCTGCATCATAGCAGCTCTCATTCTTGTCTTTACCGTCCCAAGCGGGATCTGAAAATGTTCTGCAAGTTCCGACTGGGAATAACCTTTGAAATAAGCTAATTCTATAAGGTCTTTTTGGTTTTGCTTTAAAGAATTAATTGCATTTGAAACTTCAATCTGCTCCTGCTTACTGATTATTGCTGAATCAGGATCATCATAAACCGGATCTCCCGAAAGATTAAAAAATTTTTCAATATCTGTTTCGCTTGAACGGTTCTTATAACTTTTACTTCTTATACGGTCAATGGATTTGTTTCTAGTCATACGTGTAATCCATGCAAGTGGATGTCCGAGAGTTTCATCATAAGAATCTATTTTTTCCCAGATCTGAATAAAAATCTCCTGCAACAGATCCTCAGCTTCAGCTTTGTCCCTGAGAATGTTAAAAATAATTGTGAACAAATATCTGCAGTGAATATCATAAAATTCACTCAGAGCTGCTTCATCTTTTTTCGAAATTCTTCTTATTAATATCAGGTCGTTATTATTATCCATAAAGTAAAGTGATGTAATTGTAGTATATCAATTCATAAATTGAAATTTACGAATTCATTATATCAGGTTAATGTCTCATTTAATTCAAAAAGAATTTTATTCAGATCATGTCCAAACAGCTTATAAGCTTTAGCAGCGCCACCTTTATTGACAAAGGGTGGTTGATTAAAACTGGTCATGCTGATTTCAAGAAATGTAGAATAATAATTTTTCATCATATTAAGCCAATCCAGTTCTTCTTCCGTAAATTTTTTCCCTTCTTCTTTTTGCCTCTCCAGCCATTCATTAAATTTGATGCCAACTTTATCAAGGAATGGTTCAAGAGTATCAATCTTTCCCAGTGCAAACTGAGTTAAAGCAATTATATTCGCAGGGTTTTTCTTATCTCCTATAGGTTTTACTTTGTCAGGGTCTATTCTCTGAAATGCATTCCAGACATCCTCTGGAGTGATCTCATAAGGAGGTTTTCTTAATTCTTTTGTAACGCCTTTTATTTCTTCAAAATCAATATTGATATGCCCGTTTTTACTACTTGAGATTATTTCAATTAATGGAATATCATTCTTGTGGGATTCAAGAAAACTTTTAAATTTGAATATAACATCTCCGGATCTTTCTTTTGCAGCTTCCTCCAATGAATTATTATTTATAAGCTGTGTATTTTTCTTTTTAATACTAAGAATAATGAATCTGAACTTAGGATTGTCAAAAGGCCGGCAGGCAATGCTTACAAGTTCTTCAGACGCTTGTTTTAAATCTATATCATTAGGGACATAAGACTTTTCACCGGATCCATACAATTCCTTTGCCTTCTCCATTTGTTTATCAACTCTTGTAGTGAGAATAAGATTGTTGATAATATCTTTAAGACTTGTAGCAGGTGGATCAAGTTCAGAACAAACTTTTTTAAGTTCAGCTTTATCCTCATCTGTTAAATTCTTTTCAATTCGTGTCAAACCCTCAATAAGAGAAATCAGCGTGTTTTCGTCTCTGAATCCGATTGCAACGGACTGTATCAATGATTCTAAGGAGAATGCTTTTATAATTTCCTGAACTGTTTCAGTAGTTACTTTAATGCTATACATTTTGATTGCTAATTTATAACTAAGTAATGCTAAAAGTGCACCTGCAACTACATCTAAAACCGAACTCATTTTCAGAAATAAAGGTGAAAGACAGATCAGCACACACCACGCTATGATAAGTCCTTTTTTACCGAAATTAAATTTTGAATAAGCAATTGTACAGAGAACAGCCGTAGCGGCCAGCCAGTTTGGAAATGTATTAAACGGATCAACTGATTTATACAGACTGTTTACAGCTTCAAAGAAAAACCCTGTTTCAGTTATTACTGGTCTTATTTCATTTTGTGTCGGCATAAATCCATGAAAGAAATTTACCAGACTCCATAATATTACCAAAGCAAATAGAAATACGGTCATATCCATGGCATCTTTCTTTCGAAGTATGGAAACATATACAAAGATCAGAAAAACATATATTGATATATAAAATATTATAAATCCCGGTATCAGTTTAAGACCTTTTTCAAAGGCTAAAAAAATTGGTGTATAACTTTCCGCCGGATGGTTTAGGGGTGTAAGGAGATAATATTGTATTAGCGCTATAAGCAGTAATACAATATTGAAAATATTCATTACTCTAAATCTTGCTGTCATTTTATTTTAAAAGATTTCTAATAGGTTCTGTGTTTTATTTATGGGATTTCACAAATTACTCATAATACTTATGCATTTCAAGATTGAATACAATAGCATTTTTAATTTCCCGTTTTTAATATTCTAAAAACTCACGGATTTATCGACAGTTTTACGTGATAAATAGACTACTATCATTACCATTGCAAAAAGAACTATGCCGTATGCTGCAGCAGCTCCGGTATTGTATAATCTTAACTGAGAATAGATCTCGACTGAAATGGTTTTTGTAGAGTATGTGTACAATAAAATTGTAGATACAAATTCACCCACCGAATTGATAAAAACAAGCATTGCTCCTGCAAGCACAGAAGGTAAAATAAACGGAAGTATGATCTTCCTGAATGTTCTGAATCCGGACGCCCCTAGCGAAGAAGATGCCTCCTCAAGTGTCGGATCAAATGCATTAAAACCGGCTAATGAGGACTGGGTCATGACTGGCAGATTTCTTACCGCATAAGCAAGCGGAAGAATAATGAATGTCCCTGTAAGAGGAACAAATCCTGAAAACAAATTAGGTGTATTAAAACTTATGATAAAACTAAGAGCGATGACGGTTCCGGGAATTCCATATGGAAGAGAAAGAAGGCTTTCAATTAATTTACTGCCTTTGATCTTTTTACGGGAAATAAGATAAGTCGCGCTTACACCAATTATAATTGTCATAACTACAGCAACCATTGCCATTTTTATGCTGTTGAAAAACGGTTCGAAAAATTTCGGATCATTGAATACTTTAATGTAATTCTCAATAGTTAACGGTTCTGTGAAATAATTTCTCATCAGCGAACCTTCAGGTATCAATGAAAGAAATGCAAGTGCAAGTATCGGAAGAAGGATGATGGAAACAAAAGAAAACACCGCTAAATTTATCGGTAATCCTGATTTATTATTTATGCCGGAAGTGAAAGATCTAACAGTTCCTTTGGTACGTGTTTCAAATGAATTTTTATTTCTGTAATATCTGAGTAACAAAAAGAATAAAAGAGAGATCAGCGTAAGTATTACAGATAGCATTGAAGCTACAGAACTGTCACCATTGATCTTGGAAGAATAAATTTCTGTCGTTAAAAACCTTATCGAACCGCCGAATATCAATGGTGCAGTAAAAGACGCCATGCTCGCCATAAAAACAATTAATGAAGCTCCTGTCACAGACGGTATCAGTTGCGGAAAAATTATCTTCAAAAAAGTCCTGATCTTCGATGCACCGAGAGTATAGGAGGCTTCAATTATACTAAAGTCAATTTTCTTCAGGGCTGAGTAAATAAACAAAAGAAAAAAAGGATAGAAGGAATAAATATGAATAATAATAATCGCTGTCCAGCCTTCAAATTTAAATGGTATGCTCTCTATTCCTGTTAGCATTGCGATAACTTTTATCAGCAACCCGTTTTCATTCAGCAAAAATAAAAATGCAACTGTGCTGACAAGAGGAGGCGCAGCTATTGGTATGAGTAAAACCGAATACAGAAAATTTCCAAAAGGCAATTTTTTAAAATGAAAAATATAAGCTAAGTACAACCCGATTATGAAACTGCCAGCTGCAGTGACGAGAGACAATAATACAGAATTCCAAACTGAGCTGCCTGCAATATTATAAAATGAATCTGACTGACTATCAGGTGCAAACACAGCAAGACTGTCTTTGACAAGCGAGAATAGCGGGAACAGAATATACCCTGCGATAAAGAAGATTATTAATACAAGTAAAAAAATGTTAGTCTTTGACAGCTTTAACAAGCTATTCTTTTTCATCTTTAAGAATTCTAAGTTTACTGTGATCAATAGTAAAGGAAATATTGTCTCCCGGTCTCAAAGTATTTTCTGTGTAACTTGCCGGGCGGCGTGAGTTAATGATCCTATCTCCGAAAGTGATCAGATACTCCATACTGAAACCTGTAAACTGAATATCAATTAATTTCAAATCGCTTTCGGTAATTGAAAGTTTTGGGATCAGTTCTTCGGGAAACAATGAAAGCACACTGTCTTTCTCAATATCAATATTGAAAATTTTCTTTGCTTCGGCTTTATCAAAAAAGTTTGAATGTCCGATAAAATCCGCCACAAAAATATTCTGAGGTTCAAAATATATTTCCCGGGGCGTACCGATTTGCATGATTTTGCCTTTATTCATGACAGCAATCCTGTCAGACATTGCAAGCGCTTCGGACTGGTCATGCGTGACATATACAGAAGTTATTCCAATGTCTTTCTGAAGTCTTTTAATTTCATTACGCGCTTCTAAGCGGAGAGAATAATCAAGATTTGATAAGGGTTCATCAAAGAGCAGCAAAGCCGGTTCGGTAACCAGTACTCTCGCAAGAGAAACCCTCTGCTGCTGACCGCCGCTAAGTAATGTAACGCTTTTCCGGGCATGACTGGTGAGTTTTACTTTTTCAAGCGCAAGATTAACTTTTTCCCTGATCTCTTCT
>JAGPCH010000133.1 GCA_018058125.1 Ignavibacteria bacterium
ACCTAAATGTCCGCATTTTTTTGCAGAGCTCAATTGATCTTCAAAATGAACACCCGCAGCACCGGCTTCTATCATTGCTTTCATTAATTCAAATACATTTAGAGTACCTCCGAATCCTGCTTCTGCATCTGCAATAATCGGAGCGAGCCAGTAAATGTCATCTTTACCTTCCATATGTGAAATCTGATCTGAGCGTAATAAAGCATTGTTAATTCTTTTTACTACTGACGGAACGCTGTCAGCCGGATAAAGACTTTGGTCGGGATAAGTCTGACCGGCATTATTTGCATCCGCAGCTACCTGCCATCCGCTAAGATAAATTGCCTTGAGTCCTGCCTGAACCTGCTGTACTGCCTGATTACCTGTCAAAGCTCCGAGAGTTCTTAAAAATCTTTCTTCGTGTAGTAATTTCCATAAACGCTCAGCTCCGAGTCTTGCAAGTGAATGCTCTATATGCTGAGAACCTCTAAGGTTATAAACATCTTCTGCTGTATAAGGCCTTTCTATCGAATCCCATCTTTTATCTTCCCATGATTGGTTGATTAAATTAATTTGTTCTGATTTATTCATTTATTGTTTTTGGTTTAGTTTATTAAATATGTTTGTAAGCTGATAATGTTAAAAATTCTGTAAAATCTTTTTCTGTTGATAATTTATTAAACAATTCTACTGCTTTTTCATATTTTCCTTTTGCAAATTCTTCTTCGCCTGCTAATTCTTTGATCTTTTCCAATTCTTCTTTTAACAAAGAATAATAAAGTTCTTCAGTAACTTTTCTTCCGTCTTTCAATACACCTTTGTCATGATGAATCCATTGCCAGATCTGCGCTCTTGAGATTTCTACTGTTGCTGCATCTTCCATCAAATTATATATTGGTACACACCCGTTAGAATTAAGCCATGCTTCGAGGTATTGTATCGATACATTTATATTCTGACGCAATCCTTCTTCAGTGATCTCACCTTCGGGAACAGTGAGTAAATCTTTTGCTGAGACATTTACATCTTCCCGTTTATTATTAATCTGATTTGGTTCGGGCATGAGTCTGTCAAAAATATCTTTTGCAGTTTTAATAAGTCCGGGATGCGCTACCCAGGTACCGTCATGACCGTCACCCGCCTCTCGCTCCTTATCAGCAATGACTTTTGCTATTGCTTCTTCATTGGCTTTATTATCATTCTTGATCGGGATCTGAGCCGCCATTCCGCCCATTGCATGAATGCCGCGCTTGTGGCAGGTTTTAATTACGAGTTGTGAATATGATCTGAGGAAATGAACATTCATAGATACAAGACTCCTGTCCGGTAAAACAAAGTTTCCAAAGTTTCTGAACTTTTTTATAAAGCTGAAAATGTAATCCCATCTTCCGCAGTTTAATCCGGCTGAGTGATCTTTGAGTTCATATAATATTTCATCCATTTCAAAAGCAGCAAGAATTGTTTCTATCAGTACAGTTGCTCTGATAGTTCCTCGTGGAATATTCATGTAGTCCTGAGAAAAGTTAAATATATCATTCCATAATCTCGCTTCTTTATGATTCTCAAGTTTTGGAAGATAAAAATATGGTCCGGAACCTTTATCAATAAGCTTCTTCGCATTATGAAAAAAGAATAATCCAAAATCAACAAGTGAGCCTGAAGCTTCTTCATCATCAATCAAAATATTTTTTTCATTAAGATGCCAGCCCCGCGGTCTAACCATAAGCGTTGCTGTCTTTTCATTTAATTTATATTCTTTGCCATTCGGATTTGTAAATGTGATCGTTCCGTTTACAGCATCTCTTAAATTGATCTGACCTTCTATGATGTTTTCCCAAACAGGTGAATTTGAATCTTCAAAGTCCGCCATAAAAACATTAGCACCGGAGTTCAATGCATTGATAATCATTTTCCTGTCGACAGGTCCCGTGATCTCAACTCTTCTGTCTGAAAGGTCTTTTGGAATAGGGGCAACTTTCCAATCACCATCCCTGATCGATTTTGTCTCAGGAAGGAAATCCGGCATTATACCATTGTCTATTTCTGATTGAATTTTTTCACGGTTTTTTAAAAGTTCTTTTCTTTTACTATTGAAATTTTTCTGAAGCTCTGCAATAAATTTTAATGCATCTTCTGTTAGAATTTCATTATAGGAGTCTGTTAATTTACCGTTGATTTGTATTTCATTTTTCATAATTCGAGGAAGTTTTATTAAAAAAATGTGGAAGATGGAATGAAGAAGAACAGTATGATTCTTAATCTAAATCTTTTTATAAAATAATTAAATGGGCAGGGATATTCAATTCAATTTCGATTAGTTTTAGGTCACAAAGAGCAAATTTTTGACTAACGAAACCTCTAATTGAAAATTTTAGATTCTTGGAATGCAGTATTCGAATATTGGATTCCTCTATATGCGGGGCTAAATCATTCTCGTCTCAAACTGATTATTTCCTCAGGCAACTTTTACTTCAATTTCCATTGCTTCAGTACCGGGTCCAGGTATTTTGGATCCTTAAATCTTATGAACCAGGATCAGATTAAAAAACAGTATGATTAACCTATCGGACTTGCCCGGTATTGAATTTCATTGCTGATTTCAGAATTTATTGTCTTATTGGTAGTTTAATAAGAATCTTTTAATCTTCTTTCATTTTCCAGCCAGTCAATATAACTTACTCTCTTTTTAGCTCTTGAGCTTGCAGCAAGTTTCTGAAGTTTTACTATATCCTTTATAAGGTTTTCCAATTTAACCTGGAGTCTTGCAATTTTCTGATCAATTGCTTTTATCTCTTTCTTAACAGCAATTACTTGCTGTGTTTGTGTCTGTACCGGTTTTAAAGTCTTTGTCTGTTTCATGTCGTTTGATTAGTATTAGTTAATAATTCCGGCCGGATAAATCTCCGGCCGGTTAATATAGATTTCTTTTATTTTAAAAGTATCATTCTGTTTGTTTCAATGTTTCTGCCGGATTCCAGTCTGTAAAAATAAAATCCGCTTGATAGTGAACTGCCGTCAAAAACAGATTCATATCTTCCGGCATTTCTGAATTCATTTACTAATGTTTTTATAAGTCTGCCGGTAATATCATAGACAGAAAGTTTTACATGACCGTTTTCAGGTATCTCAAAACTGATCTTCGTAGATGGATTGAACGGATTCGGAAAGTTATCATTTAATTTAAAATCAAATTTTTCCTTTGAACTTATTTCTTCACTTTCTGTCATTTCATCGTTTACTTTACTATATGTCCCTTTTACTTTCAGGAAATAATAAAGGTCTTTATCAGGATTTTTATTATTTAAAAAACTTAATTCTATTCCCCTGCTGTTACTAATGATCAGATAATTATTATCATCATAAGAAATGATCTTTCCAAAATCTCTGTTGCCTTCAGCGGCAGGGATCATAATAAGTTCATTTACTAAATGCGTATTCAGATTGCTGACCAAAGCGATTCTGTCAATCTCACATTTCTGAAGAGCAGTAATTGTTAAATTAGTAAAGTTTGGCTTATCAAGTTTTATACAGACATCGCCCGGTAATTCTCTGAGGTAAATATCCGCAGTTTCATTTAGAGATGTATTCATTCTGAAGGAAATGATTTCCTTGCTTGCCTTTGTTCTTCCGCGGATTACCAGGTAATTTTCACTTCCGGGCGGAACAATTATATTCAATGCCGAATCTTTGTCCAGATCGTAAGTAATATTATCTATGGATCTGAGTTCTTCCGAAACATCTGTTCCATTATTTGCCAATACTTTGTTCCTAAGTTCATCATTGTTATAGTTAATAACTTCACCATCGACAGTTACTGCAGCTTCGGTATTCTTCTCAGCTTCGATCTGATACATTTTCAGGAGATCGATCTTGGTAATGTCATCCCCTTTTTCCGTTATGCTGAAACTAATCGTATCTTTTATGGCAATGAACGGATTATATGTCTGATAAAAATCGGTAACTTCTGATTTGGGATGTGCTAATGCTGTTGACAATAAATGGTTTTCTGTAACGACAATGCCTTTTTCCTTAAACACTAATGCCGGGCAGCCTTGCGGATCAGCTCCAAATTTTGGATAGAATATGTAATTCTCAGAATTAAATAGATCATTGAATAATCTTAAATGAACAGAATAATATTCAACGAGTTCATCTGTCTCCAGGTTAAAGTTGGCATTTAAGACTGCATAATCAAAATGCTCAGTTAGTAAATGATTTTGAATATTGTTAGAATCTTTCCAGTTAGTGGAATCAAAGTATCTGGAATAATTACCTGAAATAATTGCAGCACTGTTAAATGGAGTGAGCAAAGCCGGATATGAGTATACATTGTTTATTACCGGTTTTGCCAGGTATCTGAATACAACTCTTGCCTCTTCCGGACGACAGGGGACAAATCCCATATCCTGTCCGAGAATATTACCGAGATCATAAACGAATGTTCCTATTTTAATTTCAGTGTCGGTCTGGCTGATAATGTAAGCCCACCTAGTTTGTAAATTTGGCAAAGATCCATCATAACCTAAACAATATTCATTTATGATTTCAGGAATTGAATCAGTAAAATCTCCATGAAGTGTGAAAGTAATTTTATATTGATCCAGATAATAAAATCCTGATGATACAGATTCACAGTCAGCGCTGCTGTAGAAAACCGACAATGCATTATCTCTTATGAGTTCAGCTGTACCGTTGCTTAGAGAATAGAATGGTCCGTCACCTCCATCTTTATAAATAATAAAGTAAAAATAATTTGTATAATGGAACATTGGATACATTATACTTGTAGCTGTTATTCTTATTCCTACAGGTTCGTTATATTTTAATCCCGGAAAATTCTCAGGATTTATTGGAGTTGAGTGTTGTTGACCTTCAGGTACAATCTGATCATACATTAAGATATGTACTCCTCCCTGAACCAAATATATTCTGCATCTCGGATCTCCTCTGTCCAGACTCCCGACAGAATCGATTTTATAATTAATATTTATATTACCTGTAGGATAATAAAACGGAGTAGGGTTTTCCTGACTCGGGCAGATATTGTTTACAGATATTGAGTATGACATTCCTTTGTCATTTATTAAAAAGGTCAGCATTATAAACAGAATTAATTTTATCGTTTTCATGGCTTTAAATTAAAATTTTTAAATAGTGTCATTTTTTAAGTTAATCAAAGAACATAATTTTTGGCCACTTTGAATTTTATCTGATGTTCAGATCTCTAATTTTACAGGGATCAGGAGGATTCTTTGGAATGTTATAGTATGGTGGCCATAACTTACTAATAAATTCTTTCAATGAATATTATCTGATCCTGTCCCGTTTACTTATCCCGCTCTGATCATTTCTTCCTCCAATTTTAATTTTTTATAAAAAAAAATTTTCTGTACAAAAGTAAAGTGATTTTTAAAATTAGTGAAGAGTTAAATTATGCGGTTTGTGAAAGTGAT
>JAGPCH010000134.1 GCA_018058125.1 Ignavibacteria bacterium
GACACAATCAGTATGCATTAATGAGCGGTATGAAATCTCTGAGAGACGGGATCTCTTATGTTATAAAGAAAATATATAAGAGGGAAGTTGATCCGGAAACTGAAATTACAATTACATCCGGCGCTACCGAAGCATTATATGCAGCAATAACAGCAGTTGTTAGTCCGGGAGATGAAGTGATAATGTTTGATCCCGCATATGATTCATACGAACCCGCCATTAAATTAAATCAGGGAATTCCGGTAAGGATCCCGCTTACATTTCCGGATTATAAAATAGACAGGGAGAGAGTCATGGCAGCAATTAATCCAAAGACAAAACTCATTATTATAAACACACCTAATAATCCCGCAGGCTCTCTCATTTCGAAAAGAGATATTGAAATGCTTAAAGAGATTATCAGGAAACAGGAAATATATGTTATCAGCGATGAAGTATATGAACACATAGTCTTTGATAATGAAAAACATTATTCAATGCTGACAGATGACGAAATATTCAAAAGGTCATTCGTGATCTCATCATTCGGAAAGACATTTCACATAACCGGCTGGAAGGTCGGATACTGTACGGCACCGGCTGAACTGACTTCAGAGTTCAGGAAGATACACCAGTTCCTGACATTCTCCACTTCGACGCCTGCGCAATTTGCTTTGTCAGAATACATAAAAAATATTGACCGGATAAAACAGCTCGGAAAATTTTATCAGAAGAAAAGAGATCTGTTTCTTGACCTGATCTCCGGAACAGGATTCAAGCCGTTGGGCTGCTCGGGGACATATTTTCAGTTATTAGATTATTCAGACATAACCAATGAGAATGATTTTGACTTTGCAGTCAGGCTTACGAAGGAATTTAAAATTGCTTCCATTCCTGTTTCAGTCTTTTATGATAATAAAACTGATAATAAGGTCTTAAGATTTTGTTTTGCAAAAGAGGATGAGACTTTAAGAAAGGCGGCGGAATTGCTGAAGTCGGTAAGCAGGTAAAGTAAATTTAAATCTGCTGAATTACTAATTGTCACAGATCGTGTTTATGATTGTCTAATTTATTAAAGAAATTATTATACTAACTTTAATAAAACATCATGAAACTGATCTTAATAACAATGTCTGTCATTCTGTCCTATTTTCCAATTTCACATAACAAAAATGACGACAGGGAAACTAACAGGCAGGAGATCATAAACGCTGATATAGCTATGAGTGATCTTGCAGTATCAGAAGGATTCTTTACTGCATTAAGTAAGAATGCATCCGAAGATTTTGTGAAACTGGGTGAAGGAAGTTATCCGATAACAGGAAAGGATGAATTTGACAGGATGTTTAAAGATAAACCCGGACCAAAAACCCTGACATGGAAACCGGAGAAAGCTGATGTTTCCGAATCCGGAGATCTCGGTTACACATGGGGATACTGGAAATTTGAATTGCCTGATACGACTGTTTACGGAAATTATTTTACTGTATGGAAGAGAGATCAGACAGACGGAAGCTGGAAGATGGAGCTTGACGGCGGAAATTCTGTTCCGGGTCCGAAGCAATGATCAAAAGTAAATTATCTTAACCGATCTGTCCGCTGACCCGGTTATACATATTTTCTAAATGTATTTTCTTTTTCTTTCCCAATCGCATGCGTTTTGAATATTTGTCGAATTTGAAACTTCCCCGGCTGTAAAATTCAAAAGCAACTTTGTTATCTTTGGGAAAGATTGCATTCTTCATTTTACCGAGACGCAGTTTGATCAATTCAATTCCCGCTTCTTCTTCATAAGCAATGACCAATCCCTCTCCGAATTTCGGAAAATAAGCTCCGGAGACTTTTCCTTCTGAAAAATACACATAGGAACTTTGGAAATGCTCATTCAGTCTGCTCTCTCTGTTTTCTCCGGTGACAAATTTATCCAGCTTTAAAATCTCAGATCTGTGATTTTCATTAAATGGAATAATATAAGAAGATATTTTGTAATCCGGCAGTCCGGGTTCGGCATCAAAGTCTGCATATTCCGCTTCGATCTCAAAACCTGACTTCAGGTAAACCGGATATCCGAGTTCTGTAGCTATAAGATAAATGGTTTTATATGTTCTGCGGTCAAGACTTTTGACGAGAGTATCAGTGATCTTTTTACCGATACCTTTATTTCTAAATTCCGGGTGAACTATAATGTGAGCAAGCCAGGCAGAATCCCGGTGTTTAAGAGTTGTACCGATGCCGGTAATTTTATTGCCTGATAATATTTTTATAGGATTACAGTAAGGCGAATCAATATAAAATCTGATATGCGGCGTAATGTCATTCCACTCCGGCGGCTGGAGTTCTTTAAGATGAGTAATGTCTGAATGCATAAGAGGTTGAATTTTCATATATGTAATTTAGAAACTATTATTCAATATGAAATGAATTTTTTTATATAGTAAATATTTCAAAATTTTCTTTTTCGCACCGGTTATGTCAACAGTATTACCTGTACAAAAGGAAATTGGAAATGTGAAAAGTCTGAACAAACCGAAATTCATCAAAGTATTCATTTCAATTCATTCCAATTCATCTCTATTCTGTCCTATTCATTTCTTTTCAGTCCTATTCATTTCTATTCAGTCCTATTCATTTCTATTCAGTCCAATTCATTTCTATTCAGTCCTATTCATCTCTATTCAGTTCAATTCATCTCTATTCAGTCCTATTCATTTCTATTCAGTCCTATTCATTTCTATTCAGTCCTATTCATTTCTATTCATTTCTATTCATTTCTATTCATTTCTATTCATTCCAATTCATTTCTACTCATTTCTATTCATTCCAATTCATTTCTACTCATTTCTATTCATTTCTATTCATTCCAATTCATTTCTACTCATTTCTATTCATTCCAATTCATTTCTACTCATTTCTATTCATTCCAATTCATAGTCAAAAGTGAATTTATATTTTAAATTCTTTTATGGATTTTATGGAAAACACATCTTCAGTAAAATAATTATATGTAATGTCTAAAAAAGAAAAATCCGGTTCCAAAAAAATTAAGATCAAAAAACAAAAAACAGTTTCTTTAAAAAAGAAAAAGTCAGATTCCATACTGAGTGATTCAGATATTAAATTATTATCTGAAGGTATTCATTTTAAAATCTATGAAAAGCTCGGCGCAAGATCAAAGACAGTAAAGAAAGAAAAAGGCGTACAGTTTGCAGTATGGGCTCCGGATGCAAAAAGTGTTAGTGTTGTCGGTGAGTTTAATGACTGGGTGCCCGGTGAAGATAAAATGGAAAAGTGCGGTAAGTCAGGATACTGGCAGACTTTTATAAAGGGATTGAATGAAGGTGAAATGTATAAGTATGCGGTAAAATCTCAAAACGATACTGTCGTTTTTAAATCAGATCCTTATGCTTTTAAGACAGAGCACAGACCCGGAAATGCTTCGGTGGTATATGATTCATTTGATAAATATAAATGGAAAGATGCAGACTGGATCAAGGACAGGAAAAAATTATCTTCCGTAAATAATTCTTATAAAAATATTCCGATCTCAATATATGAAGTTCATCTCGGATCATGGAAAAAAGATCATTCAAAAAATGAATGGGGGTATAAGAATTATAAAGAACTTGCTCACGAGCTTGTGGAATATGTCAAAGAAAATAATTACACGCATATCGAGCTATTACCTGTAATGGAACATCCTCTCGATATTTCATGGGGATATCAGGTTGTAAACTATTTTGCGCCGACGAGTCGCTACGGAGAGCCGGAAGATTTCATGTATTTTGTAGATCACTGTCATCAGAATGAAATCGGGGTGATCCTTGACTGGGTGCCGTCGCATTTTCCTACTGACGAACACGGTCTTGGGAATTTTACGGGAAGGGAGATCTATGCTTATGAAAATATGCAGAAAGGTTTTCATAAAGAATGGGGAACTTATGTCTTTGATTACGGGAGAAATGAAGTTGTAAACTTTCTCATTTCCAATGCCTTGTTCTGGCTGGAAAAATATCACATTGACGGATTGAGAGTGGATGCCGTTGCTTCAATGCTTTATCTTGATTATTCAAGAAATGAAGGCGAATGGCAGCCTAATATACACGGCGGAAATGAAAATCTGGAAGCTGTGGCATTTATTAAAAACCTGAATGAAACAGTTCATAAGAAACATAAAGGCGTTCTGATGATAGCCGAAGAATCTTCTTCTTGGCCCGGAGTTACTGCACCGGTTCATCTCGGCGGACTAGGATTTGACATGAAGTGGAACATGGGATGGATGCATGATATATTGGCTTATTTTTCGATGGATCCGGTCTTCAGAAAATTTCATCACGGCAAACTTACATTTGCTATTTGGTATGCATTCAATGAAAAGTTTCTTTTGCCTATCTCTCACGATGAAGTAGTTCATTTGAAGAAAGCTGTAATAGAAAAAATGCCGGGCGATGAATGGCAGAAGTTTGCAAATGCCAGATTGCTTTACGGATTCATGTTTGCGCATCCCGGGAAAAAATTGAATTTCATGGGAAATGAAATTGCGCAATACACTGAATGGAATTCTGAAGAATCGCTTAAATGGTTAGTCCTGGAAAATGACTATAATAATAAGTTCAACCTGTATTTCAGAGAACTTAACAGGCTATATAAAGAGCTTCCGGCTTTTCATGAAGTTGATTTTGAAAGCAAGGGTTTTCAGTGGCTGGACTTTTCGGATTCGGATGACAGTGTAATAGGTTTTATGAGATACAATTCTGATAGGAGTGAGATGCTTTTATTTACATTTAATATGACACCGGTGCTAAGGGAAAATTATGTGTTTGGAGTTCCGAAGAGAGGATTTTTTAAAGAAATCATGAACAGTAATGCAGAGGAATACGGAGGAAGCGGAGTCGGGAATCTGGGCGGGATTCATTCGACGGATGAACCGAGATTTGATTTTCTGAATTCGATCAAAGTGACTTTACCGCCGCTGGCTATGAATGTGTATAAGTATGAGTCGGTAGAGTCGGAGTGTGTAGAGTCGGAGATCAAAGCTGAATTACCTAAATTAAAGGAAGTAGCCGAAATTGTAGAGGAGGAAAGTGATATTGGAAATGAATCAGCTGAGATTGTAAAGCCGGAGATAGAAACAGATTTATCGGATAATGAAGTGGCAATAGAAATTTCTGAGGTAGAAAGTAAGATAGAAAAAGAATTGACTGAGGAGACAAAGGAAAAACCTGCAGAGCTTTCGGAAGAGGAAGACATGGAAATGAAACTGAAGGAGATCGTTAACAGGATAAAAAAGTTTTGAGGAAAAATTAGATTTGATTCAATGATTGATGTTTAACTTTAACTATAAGTATTAATCAATTATTATTGTATTACACAATTTTAGAAATACGAAAAATAAAACAGTTTCAAAATCAATTACTGATAAAAAATAAAAGGTATTAAAAT
>JAGPCH010000135.1 GCA_018058125.1 Ignavibacteria bacterium
AGAATACGTACTGCTGATTGAATTAATTATTACTCCATCCGGATCTTCCGATAATTTTCTGTTTATCTCATTTTTGAGTCCTGCAGGATCTTCCGTCACTGCTTTATCGAGAACATTTTTCTGATATAAAAAATTATAAGGAGTCACATATTTGTATTCGTATTTATCTATGACCTCACTGAATTTCGGGAGATTCTTCACATACAAAAAAGATTTATCATCCCAGAATACAAGTTTCCATTCTTCCGGATGCTTGCTGTAATATGAAATTATAGTCTGCTCCATTTCAGCCGGCGCTCTTACAAGATCAGGCGCGAGATATAAAGAGTAATCAATGTCATAAGACTTCAACTTGTTTTCGAAACCGGGTCTTTTGGTCATTAGAATATTATATTCATTAAATATTTCATCATTAAGATTTCTGCTGTCTATGAAATTCTTGCTTTCAGGAAAATTCCATACAAGATATCCGCCGCTTCCAAAATGATTAAGAGGTTTTTCTCCGATTTCAGGTATCTTATTTTCTTTCATGAAATCAAACATCTGAACAGGGATGAAATCCGAATTGATCCCGAAACCGGACACACGGTAATATTTCAAATGCTCAAGATAAAGTTTGTCATTGGGAAGATTTACTATAAAGAACAGTAATAGAATTTCGAGAGCTATTTTCGGAACCGGATTTGTACTGAAGAATTTTTTAACTCCTTCATTCTTAGAACTTGTAATGATATAGCTGACTGCTATTGTAAGAAATATAGTAATGATAATAAGATAATCCACCGTAAATCTGACTGCTCTTACGGAATATATTGCAAAACTTATAAAAACCAAAGCGGCAAACAGATCTTTAGTCCTGGCTGCATAATATAATATAACGACACCGCCAAACAAAAACACTTTATATATTGTAGTGACAAATCCTCCTCCAAACATTGCATCAAAAGGTGACCGCCATTCATTGATAGTCTCCAGCAGCTTCATCTTGGTATGGTCATATGCATATATATATGTAGCATATGTATTCGGATTAATGAACATTGCCAGAATGGATATCACAAATATAATTATAAGCCTGCTGAGTTCAGCTTTGGTAAGAGGTGCAATATTCTTTGAAGAAAACTTTAACGGATTAAAATAAATGATGATCTCTGAGATTACATATATTCCCATTAAGAATATTCCCGCAATTATTCCCATGTGAATGTTTGCCCAGAATAAAAATAGCAAAGGAATAAAATAAAGTATCTTATGATTTTCTCTTTTAAAATAACGGTATTCAATAATGATATACAATAATATCACAAAGAAAAGCAGAGACATAATATGCGGACGGGGAGTCAGCCTGTCAATGATCCCGAATGCAAGTAAGGTTAGGAAAAAGAATATGAGTGTGTGACTTACTTTGAATTTTCGAAGTATTAGAAAGAACAAAAAGAACATCAACACAAATATCAGAGACCTGAAAACAAGAATGGCATTATATCCGCCTATATTATACAAACCGTAAGTAATGACATCCCAGCCCCATTCAAACGGCATCCATTCCTGTCCTTCTGATACAAAGCCGAATATATCCGTTGACGGTACATGATGAGTCTCTACAATATACCTTCCGGTTGCAAGATGCCAGAATACGTCATCATCTCCTGTGATCTTAAAAGTTGTCAGCAGGATCAGGAAGACAAAAAATAGTATTATTAATCCGTAATTATATAAAGGATTATCCTTGAATTCCTTTTTTACATTCTCCGGTGCATTTTTCCGAACGGATCTATTTTGTTTCTTAGCCAATTTAATTTTTAATACAGATCTGTGGATAGTTTATATCGTACGATCCTGTTGTTTCCTGTATCGGATATATATAAAACCTTGTTAAAGAAAGAGACACCTTCCGGAATATAAAGCTGTTTGGTTCCTGATCCGGTGCCACCGAATGACTCATTCCTGAGATTCCCAAGACTATTATATTTATATAAAGAATCTTTAGTGTTATCCACTACATAAATATTCTTATTATTATCAACCGTAATCCCGACAGGTGTGCCAATCTGAACATTGAGTATGTCGACATTTTCTGCCGGTACAAACTTTGGTTCATAGGTTCCTTTTAAATTATCATATACAAACCATAAAACTTTAAATCCAAACCCTTCCGAATTCCGGGTAATTATAAAATCTGTTAACTCATTATTGAATGTTGTAATAGCTGACATCATGTCTATCGAATAAACCCCGTTACCTGTTACCTGAAATCCGCTTAACGAAGTGACTGATGTCACGGAATTAACTCCATAAGCTTTTAAAAGAGCATTATCAGGATCAAGAGAGCTGGTATTATCAGGTCCCCGTCTTGTTAAGATATAGCTGTTGTCAGCAAATACTCCTACTCCGGAAAACTTTCTTTTATTGCTTGTCAAAGGTGTAGGATAGTTACTTCCCATTAAAGGAAGCAGAGTCGCCTGGGACAAAAATCCGCCTACGGGCACGAGTTTGATCCTCCATAAAAAATTAATTGTATCTCCTGTATTTGCTGGCGGGGGCGGCAGTATAGAGTCTCCGATCACAAGCAGATCATAATTGTAATCCTGTGCAATAGCTACCGGATTTCTTATTCCGATACTTCCTATCTCAGCGCCGGAGAGATCAAGTTGTACAATTCTGTTGTTTTTTGTATCGGCAATATATACCAGAGGCTCTCTTCCGAGAAGAATAGCTCTTGGTGCATTATAACCTGTCCATATAGGTTCCTGCTGTACGTATGTAACACTGTCAAGTGCAGGGACACCTCCTTCTCCGGTAAGAGGGAACTGAGATAAATCTGTCTTATCCGTACAAGCGGATAAAGTTAAAAGGGATAATGTAAAAAGGATTATAAAATATTTCATAAAATTATTTTTCATTTATTCGGAAATAAAACATTTACGGTTAATCTTTGAGCAAGTCCAAGCTGAGTATAGTTTGTCAGTGAATAGTCAAACTGCGCATAAGCAAAAGAGATCGGTACATGAAACCCCAGACCTCCGGAAAAATTCTCATCATCTACATTCACCTTATATCCGCCTCTGAAAAACAGAAAGTTTTTGTATCCATATTCAACTCCGAATGCAAGATTTTCCGCATTATCAGTAGGACTGTTTAGCTGAATAGAAGTAGTAAGCCTGTTCTCTCTGTCCATCCACGGCTCCATTGCAAATCCAAGCTGGAAATTAGTCGGTGGAGGGAACTTCTGAAAAGATGAAGTAGTGATGCCATTTACAAGAGTCACATCTCCGACAGGACTGATCTGTCCGCCAAAGTTTGAAATCATGATTGCAAACCGGGAAGTACCGAGACCGGTTCTATAAAAAGTTGCAAGATCACCCAGCACGCCTTCCATCTGAAGATCACCGAGATTTTCATTTACATATTTAATCGTTGCTCCGAAAGAAAATTGCTCTGTCATTTGTCTGGCATATGACAGACCGATAGACAGATCAGAAAATCTGAAATATGCGCCGGTTCCGTTTGGCTGATATTCAGTTGTCACTTTCATATCTTCAGTTGTTAATGAAGTCACATTTATTCCCAGCGCATTGCTTTGATCCAGATGATAAACTGCGCCGAAATTCATTATCTTAGAATCGACAAACCATTGTGTGTAAGAAGCTGTTATTCCGTTTTCTTTAAAAGAAACAAGTCCGGCAGGATTCCAGTAAAGCGAAGTTATGTCATCCGAAACTGCAACAAATGATTCACCCATTCCTGTAGCCCTTGCTGATGTTCCTATCTTCAGAAACTGCAATGAGGTAGTTCCGGATCTCTGACCCCCCAGGTTAGGAAAAAGCTGAGCGAAAGAAATTCCCGTATTTAATATTAATATTATTACAATGCTTAATATTAGTTTCCTTATGTTTTTTATAGATCTGTATTTAAATATCATTTGATCGAGTGATCTTATTATAAAATTGTTTCGCTTGATTTAAAATTTAAATTCTTACTTCTTAAAGCTTCAATGATAATCCAAACTTTATATTCGTCGGAGCAAGATATCTTGACGGATTAAAAGGATAAGGCGTAATAGGCGCTTGAAGATCCGGGTATAAAGGATCATTTACATAGTTTGGTGTCGGATCTCCGTACTCATATGCCGTGCCTGTTACAGGATTAATTATTGTTGAGTTTAGGTTGTTGAACAGATTATCAATTGATAAATTAACTACAAACTGAAGAGAGTTGATGTAGAAATATTTGTCTATGTCAAGATCTACCCAAAACCAATCAGATCCGATTGCTCCGTTGATATTGTTGATGTCAGCAATGTACTCTGGTCTTCCGTTTGGTAATGTACCGATCTGAGTCTGCGGTGTATATCTTTTTCCTGACTGGAAAAAAATCCTTGTTTTGAAAGTAATGTCATCTAAGACATTTTCACCGAATCCAAACAGACCTTTTCCTTTTGTAACATTAAAATATAAATTTGCGCTTGCCTGAAATGGTTTATCCCAGGAAAGAAATATTTCATTAAGAGTCTCAGAAGCTCCGGTTGCCGCTACAAGATATCCGTTATCAGAGTTAGAGCTTTTCCCTGTAGCTATCGCATATGTAAAGTTGAATTTTCCGTTAAACCAGTCACTGATCCTTTTCTTATACTCGATCTCCACACCTCTTAATCTCGCATAATCCTGATTAAAGTAAGTAATGAATGACTGACCGATAAGCCGACCGCTGTTTATCCTGATGGATTTTGTAGCTACATAATCATAAATGTTCTTATAATATGCCGTTACCGTAAATACATCATCATTGGTAAACTGATTTCTGATACCAAGTTCGTAGGCTACTGTAGTCTCAGGATTCAGATTCGGATTTCCGAATTTCTGAAATGTTGACTGCGCTGACTGTGGGTTAAGTTTTGCATATACAAACTGAGGTTTTGGTCTTTTGGAAAAATGACCGTATGAGAAAAATAATGTCTGATTGTTAGTGACAGGGTGAGAAATTCCAATTCTAGGAGAGAAATTCAGTTTAGCTCTTTGTCCGAAAATATTATAAGTGTCTTCATAATACTGTTCCCTGGTTCTGTCCGGAATTGTCGTTACATCCGGATTTGCAACTGCATCATCTACGTATTTTCCCGGAAACCAGTAATCGAGTCTTATTCCGTAATTCAGGATCATGCCTTTAAATGTCAGACTTTGCTGACCGTAAAAATTTCCGAAAGCAGGATAGACCTGATAAAAATCATTGTTGAGTCCAAGCGGCTTTATCCATGGCTGATATATGTCAATTAGCTGCATATTCTGAAAACTTGCTTCTACACCGGCTTTAAGTCTGTTCTTTGGACTGAAGTTATATACATAATCAAATCTTCCGGAATATTCTTCCACGTAGTGATCATGCCATGTATAAGGATTTCCCACATCATAAAA
>JAGPCH010000136.1 GCA_018058125.1 Ignavibacteria bacterium
GAATAATCCTGCTCCAAGCCAAAGAAAACTGATCTTGTTAAGCAATCCAAGTCCCATTATAATGCCAAGAATAATCCAATCTTTAGTATCATTATTCTCAATAATTAAAATTATATAATAAAATGCAATCGACCATAGCAGAATGTCAATCGAATTCATTGAATAGAAACCGGACATTGCGAGATAGACCGGTGCAAAAATTACTGAGAGGGAAGAAATTATTATCGCCGTTTTTTTACCGCCAAGCTTTAAAGTGATCAGGCATGAGATAAAAACGATAAGCGCTGAATTTATAGCCGGGATCAACCTGACAGCAAATATGGAATCACCGAATATTAAAGTTGTTACTTTTAAGATAAAAACAGAAAGGGGAGGATGATCAACATAACCGAAAGAAAGATGGTTACTGCAGGCTATGTAATAAAGTTCGTCTCTGAAATACCCGTATCCTGCGA
Source organism: Ignavibacteria bacterium (assembly GCA_018058125.1). Taxonomy (GTDB): domain Bacteria; phylum Bacteroidota; class Ignavibacteria; order Tepidaquicellales; family Tepidaquicellaceae; genus JAGPCH01. The sequence goes on from JAGPCH010000136.1 coordinate 456, forward strand.
AAATATTAACATACAAATGTAAAAGCAGAGGAATTGATGCTAAAAAAAGAATTAAGGTTTTATTGGATTTAAATTCAGACGGTATATTTATCATATAAAAAAATTTATTTTAAACTAAGAAAAATTACATAAACAAAAAAGCCCTGACTCTTAATAAAGAATCAGGGCTTTGATTATAATTTGCAAATTTTATTTGATAAGCATCATTCTCTTTATGTCAGAGAAATTATCCGCTTCAATTCTGTAGAAGTAAACTCCGCTTGATAAACTGCTAGCATCAAAACTGATGTCATAAATGCCTGCAGGCTTGGTTTCATTTACCAGTGTTCTTAATTCTTTTCCAAGTACATCATAAATTTTTATAGAAACTTTAGAAGTTTTTGGAAGAGAGAAATTGATAGTTGTAACAGGGTTAAACGGGTTTGGATAGTTCTGAGCAAGATTGTAACTGTCAGGTGTCAGGGTAAGCTCATTACCAATGCCTACAATTGTTCCTGATGTAATGTTATCAATATAGAGATTATTTCCGTAACCGCTCTTTGCTACAAACCTGACTTTATTTGTTCCGACTGGCATCATAAAGACTTTGGAAGCCCATTGATTAGCCGCAGTAGGTGTAAATGCACCGGAGAAAGGTCCGCCTACAGTTGACATAATCGGAGATGAATTCGTACCGGATGAAAGCGTTTCCGAAGCACCCATTCCGATCAATCTTGTCCAGGTAGTTCCGTTATTTGTAGATGTTTCTATTATACATGAATCCGGAGCTAAAGTAACTGCGATGTAATAAGCCTGAGAATAATCAAATTTTAAATAGTTATTAGGAGCAGCTACCGGAGGAAATTGATTGCTTGTCAGTGTCTGTAATGGTGTTGTAGTCTGAGCAGTCCAGAAATCATATTTTGCAGAGCCCGTTCCTGTCTGATATCCACTAGCGGCGTCTCTTGTCCAGTACTGAGTTCCACCGCCTGCATCCAGTCCCCAGAATGGAGGAGGGAAAGTTGTTGAAGTAAAGCTTTGATCCAAAGGTAACAAACCTGCTCTTCTGAACGAAATTGTTCTGTCAGGAGCAGTTGAATTTAAAGAATCAGAAGAACTGTAAGCTCTGACTCTCCATTTTCCTGTAGTCGAATCTCCCGGTGCGATACCGAATCCGGCAAGTATGGAATCTACTTGCGAATTTCTTAATGTAAGTACAGTATCAAGTCCGTTGTTGTTAGACGGAATACTTGCAGTAGGAGGATCTGTATAAGTAGTTCCTGTTTTGAAAAGCCAATTGTATGTAGCTCCTGTCCCTGATCTGTTCCATGTAATATTGATAAGAGATGGATCAACTGGTGATGTTAAGATCCTTGTATCATTCGGCGGAGATAACAATGCAAAAGGGTTCAGAGAAACCTGCTGTCTTCTGAAGGTGATTGCTCTCGGTCCGTTTGCTGATACAAGAGAATCAGGTCCGGATGCTCCTGAACCTTTATAAGCCCATACATTCCATTGACCTACTGCAGAATCAGTTGCACTTCCGTTATTTGTTAAGCCTATTGATGCAAGTATTCCATCAAGCGCGCCTAAGGTTGTAGAAATGCTGTTTGTAGTAGATGGAATAGTTAATATTCTCGGCGGCACAGCCGGACTTCCGAATACCCAGTTGTATCTTGCGCCAGAGGCAGATGTATCCCAGGTAATTACAACCGGGGTTGTAGATCCTGCAACAGTTACAACTCGGGCACCTGCGACAGGAGTCAAAAGATTAAAAGGATTTAAAGGAAGATTATTTCTTCCCGGTATTGCAAATCCGCAGACTTCAGCAGCGGGAGTGAATGCGCCAACGACAGTTGTTAATCCTGTTGTCAGATTAACTGTTCTTAATTCACCGGCTGTACCATATGATGCATACCATAAGGAATCGGTAGATCTGTCAAAACTTAACCCCTGTATGAAGTTTGCGTCAAAGCCTATGCTTCCGATTTGTGTAATTGCAGCGTTTGTCAGATTAATGCTGAACAATAAATCACTTACGCTTACACCGTAGCACTGACCTGTGCTGTTGATCGCTATGTCAAAAAAATTGTTTCCGGTATTACCAACGAGTGTAGCGACACGAGTTGCAAGGTCAAGAGTATATAAATTATCAAACCCTGCTGTAATGGTAGTGATATACATTTTGTTATTTACAGGATTAAATGACATTCCTAAAACCTGCTCCGAACCAATGCCTGTAATACTGCCAAGTGGAGTCAAAGCTCCGGTAACCGTATCGAGAGTCTGAAGAGGAGATCCGGCAGCCACAGCGATACAATAAAGAACACCGGTATTGTTAAATTCCATAGCACCGTATAAATCCGCAGAACTCGGACCAAAATTATTTACAGCTGCTGCAGAATTCAGGAATCCTTTGGCAAAGAAACTTGAAGCTCCGGCATTTTGCCCGAACCATCTGGAACCGTAGGATTGAATTGTATTTGGATTTTGATTATCAGTTCCAAAAGTATTTACGGGCGCTCTTTCAGTTGCCGTATTCTTTTTAATAATCTTATCCTGAGAGTTAGCATTGAAACTAATTGTTAAAAGCATAACAATAACAAAGAATAGCTTTTTCATTTTTTAGAATTTAAGTTTATAAATAATTTGATTTATATCTGTATCTTTATTTTGAACAAAGTAACTTATTCAAAATAAAATTACTTTCCAAACTAAAAATGCTTGAACTATTACATTCGTCCAAAACGATTTTCATTTTAATAAAAAATAATTTTAAAGATGTTTTAAATTAGTAAACTGATAACAAACATAATAAACCCTCTTCAAAACCCTTTCTTTTAAAGAAGTTATCTTAAAACTTCAGGATTTTTAAACGCAGAGCCTCAAAGAAGCAGAGATTTTAATTTTTCCGTTTTCTCTGCATTGAACTATATAAAATTTTTTAAATTGAAACGCTCATAATATAGAGTTAAATTTGCACTATGAAAAAATCAGAACATCCATACCGGATTTTACTCTATTATAAATATGTGAAAATTGAGGATCATGAAGAGTATTCAAATCTTCATCTGAAATTCTGCAAGTCTATCGGTGTCAAAGGCAGAATTCTTATTGCTGAAGAGGGGATCAACGGAACCTTATCCGGCACAGTCGAGCAGGCGGAATCTTATATCTATGCAATGCGGATGGATACCAGATTCAGGGATATGGAATACAAGATAGATGAGGCTGATGAGCATGCCTTCAAAAAACTTTATGTCCGGCCAAGAAGTGAGATCGTCACAATGCATTTGGAAAATGATCTTGATCCGAATGTAATTACCGGTAAGAGACTAAAGCCGAAAGAGTTTCTCGAAGCATTGCAGGAAGAAAATGTAGTGATCATTGATGCAAGAAATGATTATGAATATGACATTGGTCATTTCAGAAATGCCATCAGACCGGACGTGCAGAATTTCAAACAGTTTCCCGAGTGGATAAAAAAGAACGAAGAGCTTTTAAAAGATAAAAAGATACTTGCTTACTGTACCGGCGGCGTTAGGTGCGAAAAATTTTCCGGACTGCTGGTAAGGGAAGGATTTAAAGATGTCAATCAGCTGAAAGGCGGGATCATTTCTTACGGCAAACATCCGGATACGAAAGGAAAACTTTTTGACGGAAAATGTTATGTCTTTGATGAGAGGATATCTGTAAGAGTAAATTTTACTGACGAGGATATAGTGGTTGGGAAATGCAAGATCTGCGGCGAACCCTGTGACAGATATATTAACTGTCTTAATGACAATTGTCATGATCAGTTTATTTGCTGTGAAAAGTGCGGGGAAAAATTTAACGGAGCCTGTTCGAAGGAATGCGAAGAAAAGCAATTGGCAGTTAATAGTTAATAGTTAGTAGTTAGTAGTTAATAAATGATTAGTTAATTTGTTAACTGAAATTTAAGCAAAATTATAACTGAGTTTGTTAAAAGGTAAAGTTAATTATTTTTAAATAGATTAATATTCTTCGATTTTGATAACCACCCAATAACCCCCTCCTTGCAAAGGAGGGGGCAGGGGGAGGTTTTTAATCGTAAAAAAACAACTTGCGTAACTTGAGTTGATAGTTAGTAGTCAGCAGATAATAATTCTAATGATAAAAATGACAGAATCATTGCTTTCACACAAAGAGATCACGGATGAATGGGAGAGAAGCAATCAGACTGCTGACACTGCGAAATATCTTACATTAAAACAGGTGGAAAGATTCGAACAGATAGTGAGAGATGATGGGGGCTGGGAAGAACTTCTTGTAATATTCAATAATGGCAGAGATATTGATGCCTGGCTTGCGATGGACTGGCCCGATGGTTTTGATGAACTCATACTCTGTGTCCCGCTATGTAAGCTTGTTAATTTTGAATGCTCTGAGTGTACAATCGGCAAGAGACAAAATAATAATTCCTGTGCCAATGATTTTTCTTTGTTCGGATATATTGCGGAATTAATGAAAGTCCCTGACAGGATAAGATTACTGGAACACATTGATGCAATTAAAAAGATACTGCTGATTGATGAGTTTAAATGGGATATTAATGGAAAAAGTATTGTGTATTGAGTATTGTGTATTGTGTATTGAGTGTTAAGTATTAAGTATTAAGTATTAAGTATTAAGACACAGACAAGTTTATTTGTAATTTGTAATTTGTAATTTGTAATTTGTAATTTGTAAAAAGTAACTCTAACTCTTAATTCCTAATTCCTAATTCTTAATTCTTAATTAAACAACCTTCCCCGCCGCAAAACCTGAAGCCCACGCCCATTGAAAGTTGTATCCGCCCAGCCATCCTGTAACGTCAACAACTTCACCGATAAAATATAAGCCTTTCACTTTTTTTGATTCCATTGATTTGGATGACAGCTCTCTTGTATCTATGCCACCGAGTGTAACTTCAGCTTTGTCAAAT
>JAGPCH010000137.1 GCA_018058125.1 Ignavibacteria bacterium
TTTACAATCCAAACTTTTTCCTCCCTTGTGGTATCTCGCGCTTTTCCGGACTCCGCTGATGCTGCTGACTCGGAGAAGCCATGTAAAACATCCTGAGACTCTTAGGGTGATAAACCCTTCACTCACTTTCTGAATTCTATAATTTAATGTTATGGCCGGATCACTTGCACAAATTTCCCTGAATTATTAAATGCTAACAATATGTCAGATAGTCCGGTAATACCATCACCTGTGAGATCAGTATTTATGTATCCTGTATAAAATGATGATGCGTCATTATAAACATTTATTATATCTTCAAGATCTATACTTCCGCTCTGGTCAGGATCACCATTGTATATGGCAAAAGTCTTTGGCTGTTCATCCACACGGACTTCATTCATTCCGAAAGCTCTGGATGAATCCTGTGTAAAATCATACGTGAATGAACTTCCCTGAACATATGTTTCCCCTCCGGTCCTGCTCCAGGTTTCTATCGAATTTCTGTGTTTTAGCACGATATAATATGTTCCCGATGCGGCATTTGAGAAATTAAAATTTCCGGCAAATGAAACTGAATCAATTACACTTACCGATGAATCCATAAAACCATACGGAGAAGACGAACTTCTCAGATACGCTTTGACTGTATCTTTTATGTTCATAGAATTTGAATTCGGATCATAGAATCCCTGAATGATTATTTTTATATTGACAGCCGGCGAAGAACTTAAAAATCCTGATATTAATCTGACATAAGCAGCCTGTGTATATATTGCCGGTTCGGTGATAGTCCATGAATTCTGAGGCCAGCTTGTATTCCAGTCTTTATATGATTTTTGTATCGGCTGACCGAGAGGCGGAGTCACAAGCGCTGTATTACAAAGTGAATTGTATGAAGAACATCCGTTAGGACAGCAACCGTCTAGCGCATACGAAGGATTAACTCCGCCGGAAACAAATCCGGGAGCCGGACCATAGACAGAAACACCGGCTCTGTCCCACAAAGGACTTCCGTCTTCAAACCATGAATGATATATTTCTGAAATGGAATTCTCAGCGCCGTTGGCAGACATATTAGTTATATAACAAAATCCTGTAGGATTTATACCATTAAAGTAATTAAGATATCCGAGCGCTGCTTCTCTGTATAATGAATTGCTCAGTGTATCCAGTTTATAGTTTATCATATTCATAAACATGATCCCCTGTCTGCCTTTTGTTGTATTACTTCCCCAGGTATAATTATTATTTGAAAGATATGCTCTGTAAGCATCTGTTTTGTTTATTAAAGCAGGCAAGTTATCCGCATTATTCGTCTTCATAGAATTTTTATATGCATTCTTTATAGCAGTAGAAACACCTGAGGATACTCCGGGCAAAGATGAATAATACAGCATCATGTTTTGCGCACCGCTTTCAAACGGATAAGCAAACGTCCATTGCATCAAATGTATCTGTGAATAATTATTTTCAAAATAAGTTTTATAACCGACATTTCCTGTGAGTGAATACAAAAAACATGCCGCTGACATTTTTCTTACAAATTTTTCGTAAGAACCGACTTCTTGTTCACCGGCTCCAATAGTACCTGAATTATAAAAAGTAGAATCCGGATTCGCAGAAGCCCAGTTGTATGCGTTTACTGAAGCCGTCTGAAGTATAGATGCATAAGATGTTTGTCCTATACTGTTAAATTGAATTGCGGCAAGAGCAAATAAAGCTGATGCAGTTAAACTGGCTGAAGTATTAGACGGTCCGTAAAGTCTTTGATTATTATCAGCAGATGGAGGGCTTGCCGAACCAAAATTAGTCACTCCTACTATACTTAATACGGATCCATTTGTATTCTGCATTTTCAATAGCCAGTCAAGTTCATATTTCACTTCGTCAAGTATATCAGGTATTCCGTTTCCTGATTCGGGAATATTGATATCATCCGTCCAGACAGTTTTGTTTTCACTGTATGCCAAAAGCAGATCCATCATCGGCTCAAATGCAAAATTAACATATTTGTTATAGTCGCCGGCATCATGCCATCCGCCGGATAGATCTTTTGAAGTGGCGGGAATGTTATTATTGTATAAACGGCAATCTGTATCCTGTAAACTTCCTTTATGACATTCAGTATCAGTCCAGCCGGTTTGCGCATATGGTAAATTTTTCGCACATCCGCATCTCTGATAATAAAACGCTTTGAAGGTTTTTAGCAATACTTCCCTGTACACAAGATCATTTATTTCAAACTTATAAGAGCCTTTATTATTTGCAACATCAAATACATAATATGTACCGGGTAAAGTCAGTCCGGAAAAATCAAACCACCATACTTTATCACCGCTTTGAATATGAGTGTTACCTGCATTCCATATAAATAACGATCCGCTGAATACTACCGAATCACTGTCCCATTTTCGAATTTGGAAAGTACTGCCCGGTGAATACGGTTCATTATTGTTATAACCGGTCACAGGATTGCTTATAACTGCAAATTTCTTATCCGTTGCTCTGTAACCAAACTGATCTGTTTTGATGTGATTATCTGTGACAGTTGGAGCTGAGAAAAGTAAACTTGAATATGTAAAACTTAAGAGAAAGAGAATAACTGTTTTCATATTGAGTATTTTAGATTATAAAAAGAATAAATAAATATTTTCAAAGCAGGTGAAAGTTAAAACTTCATTTCTATTTTTGGATATTTAAATTATACTTATCGAAATTATTTTATTTTATGACAACTAATATAAGCTTTAAACCATTCCCTGAATTAAACTCCAGGAGTATTAATCTGCGCAGATTAAAATATGATGATAAAATTGAATTATCAAGACTTCGATCTGATGACAGAGTAAATGAATTTCTAAAAAGGCCGGGAAAATTATCCGAAGACAGCGCAGGTAAATTAGTAGATAAGCTGAATGCAGGGATTGATAAAAATGAATGGATCATCTGGGCTGTTACATTACCCGGAGCTGAGAATCTGATTGGTACGATCTGCTTATGGAATCTTGATAAAGAATATAGTCTGGCGGAAATAGGATTTGAGCTGATGCCTGAGCATCAGAAAAAAGGAATAATGTCAGAAGCCATTAAACTTGTTTTAGACTATGCATTCAATGAAATGAAAATAGCCAGGATTGAAGGGTTTACAAATGATAAAAACCTCAGAGCTTTTAGTTTAATGGAAAAATCAGGATTTGTCAGAGATACAGACCTGGAAAATGAGATCCGCATTAATGAACCTGATTTTGTAAATATGGTTGCTTATAAACTTGAAAAATAATTATTTAAATTAAAACATGGATAAAATTAAAAAACTTGAGTGGCTTTCCGGACAGTGGGAAGGTATAATGGGATCAGGATTATATCACGAAGAGTGGGCAATTTCTGAAAGTAACGAATTAACGGGCAGAGCTTATTTGATTAAAGGCGGAGAGTTAACAGACAATGAAAAATTAAAAATACACACGATAGAAAACGAGGTATATTATACAGCAGATGTAAGTCATAATCCGGAACCGGTATCATTTAAATTAACAGAATGCTCAGATACTATTTTCATTTTTGAAAATCTTTTACATGACTTCCCTAAAAAGATCACTTATGAAAAGATAAATGAAAATAATTTTATAGCTACAGCTGAAGCTGAGAAGGAAGGTAAAATTAGAAAACTGGTCTTTGATCTTAAAAGGATATATTAAATTTTTTGTTGCGATAAAACAAAAATAATTATCTGCTTAATTTCGGATCAAATGCATCTCTTAGTCCGTCACCAAGCAGGTTAACTGCAAATACTGTTATCATTATTGCTATTGAAGGGAAAATCGCAAGACCCCAGTTTGTTCCGACTACAATATATTTATAACCGTCAAAAATCATTTGACCCCAGCTGGCTGTTGGAGGTTGCACACCAAGGCCGAGAAAACTCAAACTTGCTTCAAATATTATAGCAGAAGCCAGACCAACTGTTCCTGTTACGATTACAGGACCAATACAATTTGGCAGAATATGTCTGACAATTACTCTTGTAGATTTAAATCCAATAGCTTTAGTAGCTTCTACAAATTCAGATTCTCTTAAAGAAAAAAACTGACCTCTTACTATTCTCGCTATATCAACCCACCCTGTCAGACCAATGGCTACAAATGCCTGCCATAATCCTTTACCTAAGACCACTGACAAAGCTATGATAAGCAGTATTGCAGGAAATGCAAAGACAACATTAACAACCCACATAACGACTACATCTGTTTTACCTCTGAAAAAACCTGCCAGCGAACCAAGTATGAGTCCGATAAAAATTGCTATGCTTTCCGAAATCAATCCAACTGCAAGACTGACTCTGCTGCCGTAAATTAATCTGCTTAAAACATCTCTTCCGAACCGGTCTGTACCAAGATAATACTTAATAGTTTTCATCCGGTTTCCGGATGATCCCTCAAGCTCTGAAACATCTATGCTCTCTTCAGCATCTCCATAATCTATATAATATACTTTATTATTTTCTTCTCTTACTATACGTTTTACCGGAATAAAACTATTTTCATTTTCATTATCAGCATTAGATTTCTTGATCAGCACATTACCTTCAAAACCTATTGGTTTAGCGGAATATTCAAGTATCTGCTGATTAGGATCAAATGGAGCAATTAATGGCGCAAAGATTGCAGTTAAAGAAAGAAATATCAAAGTCCATAAACCTACCATTGCAAGTCTGTTCCTTTTTAATCTTTTCCATGAATAATAATACAGGTTATGACTTTTTTCATCCTGTATTACTTCATCTGCTGTTACTGCGGTCTCTGCCTGCATTAAGTATTAAGTATTAAGTATTAAGTATTAAGTATTAAGTATTAAGATAATTTTACTTTTGGATCAAGATAAGCATAAATAATATCAACAAAAAAGTTTATTACAACAAAAATAATAGCGCTGAATAAAACCGTGCCTTGTATCATTGGAAAATCAAGTTTAAAAATTGCATCGATAGCCAGTAAACCTATACCCGGCCAGTTAAAAATATATTCAATAAAGAAAACACCACCCAGTGTAGCTGCCAAAGAAGCGCTAATTGTAGTTACAACCGGATTTAAAGCATTTCTGAGAGTATGTTTGAATATTACCTTGTATTGACTTAGTCCTTTTGCTTTAGCTGTTCGTACATAATCCTGACTCATGACATCAAGCATCGAAGATCTTGTTATCCTTGCAGTAATCGCAAGCGGTCTTAATGCGAGAGTAAGCATTGGTAGGATAAGATATTGCCAGCCTTCGTTTATATAACCCGAAATTGGAAACCACTTTAAGATATGACCAAAGAGCCATGCCATAACCAGGCCGAAGGCAAATTGAGGAAAGGAAATTCCGAAAAGAGCAAACAGCATTGAGG
>JAGPCH010000138.1 GCA_018058125.1 Ignavibacteria bacterium
ACCGGACTGGAAGGATTCATGGTGCAGGCGACATCAAATTTAAGAATGAAAGATTCAGTATTTGTAAATTTAAGACAATCAATTGCACCGTTCAGCCTTATTGATTATTCTTCAGCGATTGTAGATTCTGTTACTCTGAAAGGTATATATAAATTCTATAATGCCGCACAGGGATCTTATTATTTTCAGGTAAAGCACAGAAACAGTATCGAGACATGGAGCCGCGCAGGTGGTGAAAATCTTATTCCGGGAAATATATATAATTATGATTTTACCGGAGGGATCAACAGAGCTTTTGGAAATAATCAGGTGCTGAAAGGAAACAAGTATTGTTTCTATGGAGGTGAAGTCGTAAAAGACGGAGTTGTGGATCTTAGTGATATTGTGCAGACCGGAAACGATTCCCAGATGTTTGAAACGGGATATGCAGATTCGGATGTGAACGGGGATATGCTCGTGGATCTTGCGGATGTTGTATTTGTTCAGAATAATTCGACTCAGTTTGTTACGAGTATTACTCCTTAAAAATAATTAAGAATTACAAATTACAAATTACAATCATCCGCGACGGAACAAGTTAAGAGTTACGATTAATTCAAAGAGCTTTAAATTCTTAGTGTTTTTGAGTCTTTGAGCCTTAGAGGTAGTAAAAAGTTGAAAGAAATTAGTTTTATTAAAATATTATAAATAAAGTATAATTGTCAGAGTTCATACATTTACATAACCATTCACATTATTCATTACTCGATGCTATATCTACCATAGACGGACTTGTGGAAGCGGCAGTTGAAAATAAGATGAAAGCTGTTGCTCTTACGGATCACGGCGTGATGTACGGTATAATGGAGTTTTACAAGAAAGCAAAATCCAAAGGCATAAAGCCAGTAATAGGTTGTGAGGTATATGTAGCTCAATCCGGTTCAAGATTTGATAAATCGAAAATTACGGTAAGAGCAATTGCTGAGGTGGAGGAGCAGAGTCTTGAAAATTCGGACGGACTTGTTTCCTCAAATATTAATTACGCTCATCTTATCCTTCTTGCTAAGAATGAAACAGGTTACAAAAATCTGATGCGTCTGACTTCTATCGGACATACAGAAGGATATTATTACAAACCGCGGATTGATCTGGAAGTGCTTAGTCAGTACAGCGAAGGACTGATCGCAACAAGTGCATGCGCCGGTGGTGTGATATCATGTTACATTACAAGAAATGATCTTGTAACGGCTGAGAAAATGACAGGAGTTTATAAAGATATTTTCGGTGAGGATTTTTATCTCGAGATCCAGGATCATGACATACCTGCTGAAAAGAAAGTCATGGAAGTAATGCCCGGGCTGGCTAAGAAATTCGGACTAAAACTTATCGCAACAAATGATGTTCACTATATAAGAAAAGAACATGCAGTTGCTCATAATATATATCTTAATCTAAGCGCCAAGCAATCTGCAAAGTCAGTCAGGAACAACGGTCAGTCTGATGTAATTACAAACCTCCGGTACGGTACGGATCAGATATATTTCAAATCAACCAATGAAATGTGTCAGCTCTTCAGGGATTATCCTGAAGCCATAAGATCTACTCTGGAGGTCACTGAAAAGTGTAATGTAGAATTAGACACATCGACTAACTACATGCCGAATTACCGCATACCCGAAGAAGAAAAGAAGATCAAAACTTTTGATGACTATCTGGAGAAGCTGTCAAAAGAGGGATTGAAAAAAATTTACGGAACAGTTCCTAAGGAAGCTGAAGACAGACTGATGTTTGAGCTTGATGTGATTAAGAAAATGAATTTCTCGGGATACTTTCTGATAGTGCGGGACTTTATTCATTATGCAAAGAATAACGATATCATTGTCGGACCGGGAAGAGGTAGCGCAGCGGGAAGTCTTGTATGTTATTGCATTGGGATCACAAATGTAAATCCGCTTGATTACGGTCTGCTTTTCGAGAGATTTCTGAATCCCGAAAGAGTATCAATGCCCGACATAGACATTGACTTTCAGGATGACAAAAGAGATCTCGTCATTCAATATGCAAAAGAGAAATACGGAGAGAGTTCGGTAGCGCAGATAGTTACATTCAACAAACTTGCGCCGCGCGGTGTTTTGAAAGATGTCGGAAGAGTGATGAATTTTCCATATCAGGAAATAAATGACCTCACCAAAACCATTCCCATCATCTTCGGCAAGGTAAAAAAGCTCAGTGACTGCATGAAGGAGGAAGAAGATTTTAAAAAATATTTTCAGACCGGTGATACTTTTCAGAAAGAGGAAAAGAAAAAGCTTTTTGAATATTGCAGAGTGCTGGAGAATCTTAATAAAAATTCTTCCATACATGCATCGGGAGTTGTAATAGCTCCCGGTAATGTAACTGATTTTGTGCCTCTGTCCAAAGTGACAGGCGAGGATAATGTTTTCTGCACGCAGTATGACATGAAGCAGCTTGAAGATGCCGGAATGATCAAAATTGATTTTCTGGGATTAAAGGAATTGAAGGTGCTTGGAAAAGCTCTGACGCGAATTAACAAAAGATACAAAAAAAATCTTACGATAGAAGACATACCGCTTGATGACGAAAAAACTTATGAACTTTTTTCCGCAGGCTCGACTGTAGGTATCTTTCAGTTTTCAAAGAGCAAGATGCGCGAATCCCTTGCCAAGCTTAAGCCGAAGAACATAAACGATCTGGCAGCTATGAATGCATTATACAGACCGGGACCAATGGCTCTTATTCCGGATTTTATAGATAAACGGTTTGGCAGAAAGCCCATTACATATCTTCATCCGAAAATGGAAAACACATTAAAGGAGACGTACGGGATCATAGTTTATCAGGAGCAGGTAATGCAGATCGCCAGAGACGTAGCGGGTTTCTCGCTCGCTCAGGCGGATAATATGAGAAAGGCAATGGGAAAGAAAGATAAAGAGACTATGAATAAAGTCAGGTCTCAGTTTGCCGAAGGTGCACTGGAAAACGGAGTCAGTAAAAAGATCGCATCAGAAATATTCGATCTTATCCTGAAATTTGCGGATTACGGTTTCAATAAATCTCACGGAGTTGCTTATTCAATACTTGCATTTTATACGGGATACCTGAAGACACATTATCCGCTTGAGTTTCTGACTGTATCAATGGGCTGCAGAAAAGATGATGAGACCGAGCTTCAGCAGCTTGCAAATGAATGCAAGAAGATGAAAATTAAACTCAGAGCTCCGGATGTGAATGACAGCGAGATGGATTTTGGAGTAAAATATCCGGATGATGAGAATACTGAAAATCCTTCAGGCGGCGAGATACTTTACGGACTCAGCGCCATCAAGAATGTCGGTGAGAAAGCCGCGGCAAATATAATTTCGGAAAGAGAACTTAACGGTAAATATACCGGATTCATTGATTTTCTGAAAAGAGTCGATCTAAGGCTTGTAAATAAGAAGTGCGTTGAAAATCTGATATTCTCAGGCGCGTTTGACAGTATAGATCCCAACAGGAATAAGCTGTTTCTAAATCTTGAACGGTCTACGATGTATGCTCAGCGATACAGCACGAGTGAGGAAGCAATGGGACAGGAAGGGCTTTTCGGAGACAGCGGTAATTCTAAAGTTGTAAATCAGGATTATATAATTCAGGATTATGAAGATTTTCCCGATGCGGAAAAATATAACAGGGAGAAAGCTGCAATAGGTTTTTATATTACCGGGCATCCGCTGGCAGTATATGAGAATGACATACAGAGTTTTATAGATCTTTCATTCGGAGATGATCCTTCCGAACTCGATTTTAACAAACTCAAAACAGTCACTATGTGCGGAGTGATAAATGATGCTCAGGTGAAGATATCCAAGAAAGGAAATAAGTTTGTAGTATTTAATCTTGTGGATTTTGAAGGTTCGGGTGAATGCATAGCATTCGGCAGATTATTTGAATTAAAAGCCAATCTCTTTGCAAATGACAATCTTGTAATTGTCAGAGGCACACCTGAAGAAAATGGGGATAAGATAAAGCTACTGGTAAATGAGATATACAGTATAGATGCTTTTCTTGAAATGTATGTAAAGAATATGATGCTTCATCTCCCGGAAAAAGATACGGAAATTGAGAGTTTGCATAAGATAAAAGAACTGGTGGAAAGCTATCCGGGAACTTCTAACCTTTTTTTTAACGTTATCAACGGCTCAAACTCCAGACCATATATTTCAAAAGAGTATAGAATTAAAGCAACAAAGGAATTAATTTCCAACTTGAAAAATATAGTTGGAGAAAATAACTTAAGGTTAAATTAATAATCAAATAAACACATAAAGAAAGGATAGTAAAATGAGTCTAATAGAATTCACAGACGCAAATTTCGAGCAGGAAGTAATTAAATCAGATATACCTGTATTGGTTGACTTCTGGGCGGTATGGTGCGGACCATGTAAACAGATTGCACCGATAGTCGAAGAGCTTGCCGGAGATCTTGAAGGAAAAGCTAAGATCGGAAAGCTTGATGTTGATAACAATCAGGAAGTTTCAGTAAAATACGGTATTAGAAGCATTCCAACACTTCTTATCTTCAAAGAAGGTAAAATTGTTGATCAGATCGTAGGCTTTGTGCCTAAAGCTCAGATCGCTGCAAAGCTGACTCCTCATTTTAATGTAGAAGTAAACTAAATTATAATAAGGGCTTCAGTATGATTTAAATTTTGTATCAAAGCAAACGGGAAGTTGCATAAGCAATTTCCCGTTTTCTTTACCTCTAAGTCTCTAAAGTTAGAAGGATCTAAGCTTTTAGAATCACAGATTTTTTACCACATAGGCACAAAGATTTTTTTAAAGATCAAAAATCAAAGATCAAAGATCAAAAATCAAAAATCAGTCACCAATGATCTTCACCAAAACCCTTTTCTTTCTTTTACCGTCAAACTCGCCGTAAAAAATTTGTTCCCAGGGACCGAGATCAAGTCTGCCATTAGTTACAGCGACGACAACTTCTCTTCCCATTATCGTTCTTTTCAAATGCGCATCAGCATTGTCTTCGTATGTATTGTGTTTGTATCTCGAATGAGGCTTTTCCGGAGCCAGACCTTCGAGCCACACTTCAAGATCATTGTGCAGACCGGATTCATCA
The DNA here is from genome assembly GCA_018058125.1 of Ignavibacteria bacterium. Classification (GTDB taxonomy): domain Bacteria; phylum Bacteroidota; class Ignavibacteria; order Tepidaquicellales; family Tepidaquicellaceae; genus JAGPCH01. Next base: position 5,114 of record JAGPCH010000138.1, read on the forward strand.
TCATTAATAAAAACGCTAGCAGTAATATGCATAGCATTGCAAAGAAGGAGACCTTCTTTTATTCCGCTTTCGGCAAGACATGTTTCGACGTCGGGAGTGATGTTAATGAATTCCCTGCGGCGAGTCACGTCAAACCATAGTTCTTTTTTGTAGGATTTCAATTGTACGGTATTAAGTATTAAGTATTAAGTATTAAGTATTAGGTATTAAGTATTGAGTATTGAGTATTGAGTATTGAGTATTGAGTAT
>JAGPCH010000139.1:0-3293 GCA_018058125.1 Ignavibacteria bacterium
TGAAATATGAATTAAATTATTTTATAAGTGTCATTTTCATCAGCTTGCTGCCTGTATGACTTTTTGAATTATAGTCCATTTTGTAAAAGTATGTCCCGCTTGTTAAATCCTTACCGCTGAATTCCACTGAATATTCTCCGGGTGAAAATCTGTCGTCTGCGATCAGCGAAACTGTCCTTCCCGTGATATCAAATAACTGAATCTTTACATTCCCCGCTTCCGGAATTTTAAATCCGATCTTTGTAGAAGGATTAAACGGGTTTGGATAATTCTGAGAAAGTGAATACTCTTCCGGAATTATGTTTGAGATCTGATTTATATCTGACAGTAAACTTGTAGCCCAGGAAGACCCGACTCTTATTCCGTCGATTTTTACGGATGATGATTTGAGTGAACCGTTTTGGGCATAGCTGTTTGTTAGTATTACCGAACCTATATTTACCATATCAATGCTGTCGGCTGCGAATGCATTTGGTACTGAGGGCTCAGTAGCAGGTACTCCGGAATTAAATACATACATTTTTGCGCTGTCATTATCTATGCCGTTAACAAAGGAATATTTCACAACTACTAGGTAAGTTGTGTTTGTATTGTAAACTGTACTGCTGTAACTAGTGGTTAAAGATTTTCTGATCCCAAAATTAAATGTCGTCGCAGATACTCTTCTGGTATATAGTCTTGTATTAAAAAAAGTCCCTCCTGTAGATTGATTGAAACATATATTATAACCGTTAGTTGCCGTCGCAGTCATGCTATCTACCCTGATCATGTACGACATATATACTTTACCTGAATTCTGAGGTGAAAAGTTATGATATACATTATCACCTTCTCCGTTATTTGAAAGAAAAGCTGTATTTCCTGTTCCAGATCCCGCATAGCCCGGATAAGAAAGTCCCGGTGATTTTACCTTTACATTAGAAACAGTATTTACACCATTTCTGACCCAACCTCCGGTACCATCAAGACTGTCAAGTACAGAATAGTTAAAATCATCTTTGAATAAATTTTGTGAATATAAACTCTGAGCTAAAAGAATTAAAAAGACTGATAAAGTAATAAAACTTGTGATTTTCATTTTTAAATATTTTTAGTTTAATTTAAAAACTTTAAAATAACCGGCATACCGGTGATGCCTTTAGTGATCAGAAGCTTGCAATCAACTGACCTGGTTATTTTAAAGAACTGTACAAAATTACTTTCAAATTTACGCTCAGTCAAAGAAAGTTTATGAGGAATTACACCATGCTGTTGTATGAATTATGTATCAATAATCTTTATTTCTGACTATTTTCGCATTATTTTAATCTAAAAAGATATTTGAATTACACTTTATTATTGAATGCATAAGTCATCTTTTCTCGAAATAATGAGAGCCCTTGACAAGGAGGAATTGAAACGTTTTGAAGCTTTCCTGTCATCACCTTATTACAATACAAGAAATAACAGCGTAAAACTCTTTTCCATTATAAAAAAATACGCACCGGATTTTGACAATAAATCGCTTGATAAAGAAGAAGTGTGGAAAAAACTTTTTCCGGATAAGGAGTATAATTACGGATTGTTTAAAAATATAATTTATGACATTACTAAATTAACAGAGCGGTTTCTTGAAGTTGAGAATTTTAATTCAGATGAGATCGAGAGAATGAAACATCTTCTTAGAAAACTTACCGATAAAAAACTTAAGAATATCTTTCTGAATAAATACAATACTTTCGAAAAGAATTTTTTTAAGTCTTCAAAATTTTATCATAATTATTATGAAGATTATTTAGATTTGAGATACACTAAGTTTGAACTGGAAGCGTTTAATCCAAAGGACAGGACGAAATTCTTAGCAACGGAAAATGCTGAATTGATGATCTTTAATTTTATGGCAAAGTTCAGTAATAATTATAATAACCTTTACATAGAGCAGACCGAACATAATGAAAGACATGATAATGATTTTATAGATCTATTTGCTAAAACAGTTTTTTCAAATCAGGAACTTGACAACTATCTTGATGAATTAAGCAAAGGAGACAGAAAGGATTTCAAAACAGCGGTTATATTTTTTAAACTGATGAAATCATATTTGAATCCAAATGATATAAAGTATTATTATGAACTCAAAGATACGCTTTTTAGAAATGATAAGTATATTTCTGAAGCGGCAATGAGAGGACTTTATGCAAGTCTGGGAAGCGCACTTGATAATTGTAAAGATATTAAATCGATCAACCAGCCTCAGGAGCTTTATGATATAATAAATCACATGGTTGAGAAAAACATTTTTGCGCAGGAAGACGGGAAAGTCGTGCCTACTTTGTATTTGCTGACAATAAAGATTTCCGGATATTTAAGAAAACCGGAACTGATTAGAAAATTACTTAAAGAATATCTGCCGAAAATAGATCACGAACTTCAGGAAAATTTTAAGAACTATACGCTTGCATTTCTTCATTATTCAAATAACGAGTACGACTCTGCGCTTGAACACTCTAATAAGATCACAATAGATACTTTTCAACTGAAATACATTCTTAAAAATCTTCAGATCAGAATCAGTTACGAAAAGAATGATTACGAAATGTTCCTGTACTTAATGGATTCTCAAAAACACTTCCTTGCCAAAAACAGATCTGTTTCAGAAAGTTATAAAACAAGCAATATGAAATTTCTGAATTACACTAATTTGCTTTTTAAATTGAGCGAAAAATACAATAAGACAGAGTTGGGTATGACGGAAAAATTAATTACAAATGACGTTGTAGTAAACAAACAATGGCTCCTTGAAAAATTAAAAGAACTGGTTAAATAGTTATTCATAGACCGTTGGCTAAAGCCAACGGCAATGAACTCGAAACCAGTAACTGATCTACGGTTTGAACTTGCTCACAAACGCACCCGCATTATTCGATGTAATCACAATGTCCGATAAGTCAGTAAGATTATCTCCGCTAAAGCCAACGGCAATGAACTCGAAACTTATAACTGTTCTACGGAGTGATCTTACTCACAAACTAAGCCGCATTATCCGATGGGATCTCATTGTCAGTCAGATCAGTTATCTTATCCCCGTTCTCATATCCGAATCTACTTATCTATTCACAAAAGCATTCCTGTTATATAGACATTCAAGAGATCACTCATTGCCAAATCCTGTACCGGACTTTTTTCACGGTGTTGAACTTTTATTTTAATAAAGCTATTTTGGGTCAGTTTTTTTTGCTTCAAACTGCATAAACTTTAAACTCAAACCATCCAATTCATTAATTTAACTTTTCAAAAAAATGCAAAGAAAAAAC
>JAGPCH010000139.1:3393-5354 GCA_018058125.1 Ignavibacteria bacterium
CGGTGTTGAACTTTTATTTTAATAAAGCTATTTTGGGTCAGTTTTTTTTGCTTCAAACTGCATAAACTTTAAACTCAAACCATCCAATTCATTAATTTAACTTTTCAAAAAAATGCAAAGAAAAAACTTTTACTGTTTATTATTTTCTTTAATTTTCTTTTTTCTTTTTCAAACAGAACAGAGCTCTGCTCAGATGTTCTGGAATCAGACATGCGATTTTACTTCAGCTAACAATGAATATATCGCAGTCCCGAATAATGCAACATTAAATATAACGGGTAGTTTTTCAATTGAAACCTGGATATGCCCGGTAAATTCAACTACCCCTTCTTCACAGATCCTTATACAAAAGAGAGCCGGCGCCGCTGCTATTTCAGGCTATACTTTTCTTTTGAACAACGGAAAAGTTACCATCAGAACCAATGCCACAAACCGCCTTGTTGGAAAAACAGTATTGGCAAACAATCAGTGGACACATATTGCAGGTACTTATAATTCCGTTTCAAATACTTTTACTACTTACATTAACGGTGTCATTGACACAACTGTAGTGATTGCTGCTGCAGCGCCTGTCACAAATTCCGATTCCGTTTTTATCGGATACGGAAAAGGCGTGAACAATCCTTATAATGGGCAGATGGATGAGCTTAGGATCTGGAACAGGGCATTGCCTGCTTCTGAAATTGCACAGAATATGAGAACCTCTCTCGGCTCAAACACCGGTGTTTACAGTGGAATGGTTTTATCACTTCCTTTCCAATATACGGAATCATCTTTCATTAATGATTTCAATACTATTGATTATTCGGGCAATACAAATAACGGAGTGCAGCGAGGCGTATCCGGGATCAGTCAGAATAACCGGCCGTACACCACCATTTCAATAAATGAATGCGTTGTGTTTGACGGAAGCAATGATTACATGACAGGAGTTGACAACCCTGCCAACAGTCCGACTTCAGAAATGACACTTGAGGCGTGGATCTTTCCGAGAGCTAATACAAACTCAGTGATCATTCATAAAGGATCAGAGAACGGAACCTTCACTTACTTTCGGCTTGCACTGCTTAACGGGAAGCTTAACGGAGGAATTAATCAGAATTTTGGATTTTCAACTTCAGACACGGTCCCCTTGAACAGATGGTCGCATGTTGCTTTTACTTACCGAAATACAGGAGATTACTCTTTTTATTTAAACGGTGTTCTCATAAAAAATTCAAATCTGAATGTTGGTAATATTAATGACGCAGGAGATTCGCTCTTTATCGGGGGTACGCCTCTTCTTACTAACTTTAACGGCTACATTGATGAGGTCAGAATTACCGAGGCTGTTAAAACCCAGGCACAGATCAATCAGCAAATGTACATCTCTGTCGATGATCATAATGAAAACCCTGCTGATGACGTTGTGTACAATCTTGACGGAATGATAAGATCAAGCACCGGCGTAGGACCGTTTTTAAAATTCAGAGGCGATGCAAGATTCAGTAATCCGGGTACACTTTCCAATCAGCCTGTATCACCAATAAACAGGGCTGATGATATAAACTTTCAGAGTTCATTCTATTTAAAAACCAGCGACATGAGGATCCCTTCAACAGGAACAAGCGGATTGATGACAGATGACACTCTTGACATTTTTCTTGATGAAGCTATCAACGACATAAACTTATATGTTGGAATAAATCATACATTTGATGCTGATCTTGAAATTACTTTAATCGCTCCTAACGGAGATCAGGTGGTCGTACTGGATGATAATCTAATGGCTGGTGCAAATGATAATGTAACAACTGTTTTTGATAATGATGCTGACAGCTCTATAGTCGACGGAAGATATGTTTCTTTTGCTCCGGTTATAAAAGCTAAGAATAATATTGATCTGCCTTTCTTAGGGGATGATACCAAAGGAAAATGGATCCTGAGAATTAATGACGATGCTTCTCAGGATACCGGAAGAT
>JAGPCH010000140.1 GCA_018058125.1 Ignavibacteria bacterium
GATATGCATAGTAAACTCCGTTTCTTATGATTGTAAACCCTGAAACCTTCATCTATCCTGCATTCTCCTGATGTCTGAACTGCATGTTATACAACTTTTTATAAACTCCGCTTGAAGTCAGAAGCTGATCATGTGTTCCCATCTCAGCTATGTTTCCCTTATCAATAACAACAATGGCATCGGCATTCTGAATTGTGGATAGTCTGTGAGCAATGACAATTGAAGTTCTGCCAAGCATCAGTCTCTCAATTGCCTGCTGTACAAGTATTTCGGATTCGGTATCCAGCGAAGATGTGGCTTCGTCAAGAATTAATATCGGCGGATTCTTAAGCAATGCTCTTGCGATCGAAAGCCGCTGTCTCTCGCCTCCGGAAAGTTTAACGCCTCTGTCTCCTATGATTGTGTCATATCCGTTGTCCAGATTCTCAATGAACTTGTGAGCATTAGCCGCTTTTGCAGCATCGATGATCTGCGAATCGGGTATTGTACTCTCGCCGTACGCAATATTATTTTTTACAGTATCATTAAAAAGAATTGTCTCCTGAGTGACTATGCCCATTAGCTTTCTGAGCGATTCAATTTTAAGATCCTTAATATTGGTACCGTCAAAAAGTAAAGCTCCTTCCGTCAGATCATAGAACCTCGGTATTAGATCGACGAGCGTTGACTTTCCTGCGCCGCTGGGACCCACTATGGCAATGATCTTTCCTTTGCTGATAGTAAGATCAATATTCTTTAAAATGTAATCGCTCTTTTCATATTTGAATGAAGCATCTTTGAATTCAATACTGTTATTGAATTCAGTAACGATCAAAGCATCCGGCTTATCTGTAATAGTTGCGGGAGTGTCCAGTAATCTGAATACTCTTTCTGCTGCCGCTGTTCCTTCTTTGTAACTGTTGAACATCTGACCGAAGAGTTTCAGCGAAGGCATCATCTGAAAGAAAATCGCAAGATAAAATATAAATGCTCCCGGCGTCATGTCGCTTTCGCCTTTGATAATGTCAGAACCGAAGAAATAAAGTATGATGACAATCGTAATTACTCCTATGAATTCCGAGATAGGGGAGCCGAGCGCTCTCTTTCTTGCAAGTTTAACAAGTATATTAAAATAATCATTGTTCTCCTTTTCGAATTTATTCTTTTCGTAATCTTCCATCCCGAAAGCTTTTACAACTCTTATAGCTCCAAGTGTTTCGTCCAGTGTGGAAGTAATATCGGATATCTTTTCCTGCGACTTAGTGCTGCTTCTCTTTAATGAATTTCCAACCTTACTTAAAATGAATGCCGTCACCGGCGCAAGTAAAAATATTATGAGCGTTAGTTTCCAGTTGAACATGAACAGAACAACCGAATAAATTATGATCGATGGAGGATCCCTGAACAGACTGTTGATAACAGCAATCAGCGAATCTTTTACTATCTGTACGTCATTGATAATTCTTGATATGAGATTTCCTTTTCTTTCATCTGTATAAAATCCCAGAGGCAGATCGAGATAATGTGTATAAAGATCGAAGCGGAGATCTTTGAGGATTCCTTGTTCTACAGTAGCCATAAAAAATGTCTGAAGATAAGTGAACAGATTCTTCAGAAAGAATGTAACAAGTATCCCGAGACACAGATATTTCAACACATCCAGCTTATCATAATCGGCAACGAGTTTTCCGAAATAAACGGTTATAATATCCTTTATGTCAAACACGGATGTGATCTCTTTTCCGGCTGCAACTTTCGGAGCTTCGCTGAACAGCAGATCAATAAAAGGAAACAACATCATTACTGAAAGCAGACTGAAGACCACTACCAGTAATGTGAATATATTTGCCGCTATTAATTGTTTAAGATATGGCTTTGAATATGCTAAGATTCTTTTGAATTGTGTCATTTAATATGATTCGTTTATGTTACACTTATTTTGATTATTACCATAAATTCTTAATATCCAAAAACAAAGTATGTCATTCCCGCGTGCTCCTGGCGGGAATCCAATCATCACCCTTTACTTTAATGGAAAAGTTAGATCGAGCATTTCTTCAGTTCCCCCAATTTCATAAAACAAATCATTCCATTCAGGATTTGTTTTTTCTATCAGTCTTATTTTCCATTTCCTGTTCCACTTTTTGATTTGTTTTTCTCGTTCTATTGCTATTTTGATATCATTTGTTTGTTCATACCAAACTAACTTATTAACATTATACTTTGCAGTAAAGCCTTTTACTTCGTTTCTTTTATGCTCAGCAACTCTTCTTATTAGATTATTTGTAACTCCATTGTAAAGTGTACCGTTCTTTTCACTAGCAAGTAAGTAATCAAAATAAGTTTTCATCCTTTGAAATTTTTATGATCTATTCAAATGGATTCCCGCCAGGAGCACGCGGGAATGACAAATTGTCGGGATTTAATCCGATGTGTCGGATCAAAGATCCAAAATGCAAAATCTAAAATCAAAATATTCCAAATCCCAAATCAACATGGATTCCCGCCAGGAGCACGCGGGAATGACAAAATAAAGAAAAACTTTTTAACTTTTATTTATCTGTCTTACTCTGCAATTCCCTGATCTTCATATAATTAAGAAGTTTTGTGATCATATGAAACTTTGATACCATCAGCCCTTCCGTACCGTCAAGAAAATTTCCTTTTATAATAAATTGTTTGAAGAATGCAATACGCGGAAGGATAAGTATATCAAAGAATCCGATCTTTTTCTTATTCATCTTTTCCACTGCAGAAAGATCTGAGTAGTTATTAATTCTAATAACATACTCGCTTAAGGAAGTCACTGTGTAATGCAGAATCTCATTCTTAAGCTTACCGGTAAGTCCATTCACCATATAGCTCTCATGAACCTGTCTGTCTGTTATATCCGCCGCTGATTTTTTAAAAAGCCGCATCTGATAATTCGGATACCAGCCTCCGTGCTTTATCCATTTATTAAGGAAAAAGCTTTTCCTTGGAATTAAAAAACCTTCTCCGTTTATTTCCTTTTGTGAAATTTTCTGTCTGATCTCTAATTCAAGTTCTGTGGTACAACGTTCATCGGCATCAATCGAAAACACCCAGTCAGTTTTCACTTTCGAAAGTATGAATCTTCTCTGATCCGCGAATCCTTTCCATTCATTCTGATAGAGAGTAACTTTATGCCTGCTGATGATCTCAACAGTTTTATCAGTACTGAATGCATCAACGACAATTACCTCATCACACCAGAGAATGCTTCTGATCGCATCTTCAATATTTTGCTCTTCATTTTTACAAATGACAATGCCTGTGATAAGATTCAAATTTTTAGGTTAATTTAAAATCGGTTCTTTTTTGATTAAGCCATTACTGCAGAAATACTCAGTGTCATTTTTAACTTTATTGTAATAACGTTTATTAGCTTCAGCTTCAATGGTCTTTTTGTGAAATATATGATACTGTACCGACAAATTTCTGATCGACCTGATCTCCGCTCCGTAAAGCCTGAGTCTTCTTTCGACATCAGTATCTTCTCCGTAACCTGGTCCGATGAAGTTCTCATCAAATCCGTTGATGGCAGTCAGAAGTTCTTTAGGCAGGGAAAAATTAGATCCGAGAATGCCCACATCTGATTTGATCAAAAGTTTTCTCATGACCTTATTCTTTATGATGATCCCTTCTTCTGCATTGTAGCTGCCTTCGGGTTTATGCAAAAGACTTTCTTTAATGAGTTTAAAATTCAGTTTCTGATAACTCTTGTTCAGTATTTTTTCTATTGTAAGTGAATCAGATATTTCTTTTCCCAGATAAACTCTTCTGCCGAAAAGAGCTGTATTCTCTTTTTTGTGAATATAATGCGCTTCTACGAATTCGCTGTGCGGAATGCAGTCGCCGTCTATAAAAATCAGATAATCAGATTCAGATTTTCTGATGCATTGATTCAGTATTTTATTCTTCCTGAAACCGTCATCATCCTGCCAAACGTGTTTAATATTAAGATCTGCACGTTTGATTCTTTCATTGATAAAATCTTTCATTTCACTTCCCGAGCCGTCATCGGAAATAATTATTTCAAAATCTTTAAAGGTTTGAATAGACAACGCGGCGAGTATCAGTTCGAGATTTCTGATCTTATTGTAAACGGAAATTATAAGTGAAGCTTTGCTCATTTATTCTTTAGCTTAATATCTAATTTTTCCAACATTGAAAGTTCAAATAAACCATTTTTAAAATATACGGTATCGGATTTGTCTACGTACCAAACATCATAATCATTATTTTTCATCCATTCTTTAATTTCTTTTATGAACGGATTCGTATAGTTTTTCCAGTGGGTTTCTATTGAAATAACGGAAGGTCTGCTTTTCATGTATTTAAGCACATACCACTCGCCGCCTTCAATGTCTATCGAGATCAGATCAATAGTGCCGTCATCTATCTTATCAAATGTCAGAGAGTCTACAATTATCTTTTTTGTATCATCTTCGACATACTTATCATTTACCATTGCAGGGGAGGATTCCAGTTCATCAACAAATGTAGAAGACTTTGCTTTATTCAGCACGACAGTTCCGTCCGAATCCCATACTGCTACAGGAAATAATTTAACCGATTCATATTCGGAAAAGTAAGTACGGATCTTTTCGACAGATTCAGGATCGGCTTCCACTAAAGTGGTTTTGAGATTATCTTTTGTGAATAATAATATATTGGAAGTCTCGGGGAGGAAAACCCCGACCTCTGCAACGTGATGAAAAATCAGGTCTTTGCTCTTACATTTATTATAAAGTTTATCGTTCAAAATATTTTTGATTTGCCAAAAATACGCATATTTACTTTTAAGTTGAAGTGAATTGTTTGGAATTAAGTAATAAGTATCAGGTATTAAGTATTAGGTATTAAGTATTTTTCCTACGGCAGAGTCTTATGATCTTCCGGAATCTGCCGAAGCTAAATAATTGATAATTGATAATTGATAATTGATAATTGATAATTGATAATTGATAATTGATAATTGATAATTGATAATTGATAATTGATAATTGATAATTGATAATTGATAATTGATAATTGATAATTGAATAATTGATAATTGAATAATTGAGAAAGTAAATGCCGAATTTGAAATGAAGAGGTATTAAGTCAGTGAATAAATTCTTTAATATACAAAACCGCAATATGGTAATAGAAAACAAAAAGCAAAGCTTTAAAAGTATAATGGTACAAACTAAAATAAGAACAACGGGCTTTATTAAAAGAATACCGGCTTTAGCGAAAATAAGCAGTGAGGGCGGACAAAGAAATCCTGATCCTGAACAATGAAGCCCTGATGGTGAACAAAGAGATTTGATTACAGCGCAAAGC
>JAGPCH010000141.1 GCA_018058125.1 Ignavibacteria bacterium
GTGCAAATTCTATAGTAACTATTATTCGGATTTGCAGAAGCTGATCTCAAAAAAACAAAATCATTGCAGTATTTAAACAAATTATGTTTCTGAAATTAAAGAAGAATATTCAGTCGTTACTGACTGCTACATGTATGATGCAATTGTAAAATTATCCGGTTTTTATCACGACACTGTTGGCTTATCTGTCAACCATAATTTGTCTAATGATATCGGGATCCCCGACTATTTTTTTGGTATTCTGGGGAAAAATAATTTTATCACCGGACAGGGCATTCAAAAAGAAAAAAATCAAAAGATTCTTCTAATGTATTATTATATATATCTCGCTTCTGCATATCCTGAAAATACGGACAATTATTTTAATTTTAAGAAGCACCTGCATGAAAATTCCGGACTTTTCACTTTTGAAGAAAAGCATAATCTTTATATTAAGCTCGGTGATGCATTAAACCTCAGACCTTCAAGAAAAGGAGATAATAAAGTAGTTGAATTTCTTGAGCATTACAAAAAACGGATCGAAGAAAATGTTTTTACGGATCTTGACGGAGGAATTAATATCTATTCATATTCCAATATTGTTAAGATGGCAGGAAGATTGTCTGATCATAAACTCATAAAATTTGTAAAAGATAATTTCTTTGATCTACTTCTTCCGGAATTCAAGGATAATATGAGACTTTTCACGGATGCATTTTATTATTACTCTAAAGGTAACTGGGAAAAAGCACTGGAGAGCGCCATAAAGATCAAAGCAGATCATTTTATATTTAAATATGATCTCAGAGATCTTCAGGGTATGCTTTACTACGAGCTCAATGATTATGAAAGTTTTCTGTATCTTATGGATACTCATAAACATTTTCTGAAAAAAAATAAGTCTGTAAGCAGTATATATAAAAACTGGTATGACATTTTTGTTTCCAATGTTTTCATGTTGCTGAAAATCAAACTGAAGTTTGATGAATATGAACTGATTAAATTTGAAAAAGAAGTATCAGAGGGAAAATCCGGAGGGACATCGTATTTTACCGATAAGATCAAAGAGCTGAAGAAAGTACATAAGATAAAATAGGATATTGAATTCATTCGGCTCTGAAAAATGAAAGATCCTGATGAGTTATTTATTCTTCAAAAAAAAATAGAACAGGAAAATTTTATCCGGGAAAAGTAATGGTTGTCAGAGAAATTAACTGAGCTTCGGTAAATCGGTATTGTGTATTGCGAGCAGTACATTTCCGTTTGCTTCAGCCAACGGATGACCGCAGAAAACATCACCATCACCTGATCCTGTTTATCAGCCCAATATTTGTATTGTATGAATTTATCATATTATTGTAACTTATTATCATGTCATTATACTTTACCCTGTAATCATTTTCAGATTTCAGTTGCGGAGCTTTTTCAAAAAACTCAGTTCCATTTTTAATAAAAGTCTCAACGGAATTTGTGAAATAATCTTCAAAATTATATTTCATGAATTTAACTTTTTCACTGAACTCAGTATTCTTTATACTGTTTTTGCTTTCCTCAAAGGTCTTTACAAATTCTTTGAATTTTGCATCTGCCTCGTTCATATCACCTTTGTAATTCATTCCGCTAAAACTTTCAAAAAAATCCTCAGCAGCATCAAGTATGTCACCGTATGCATTCAGCATTACCTGTGATGATGCTTCATCGGGTGTCGAAGCAGTGGATGGATCGTAAATTTTTCTCTTTGGTTTATACTTTTTCAGATCGGATGAAAATTTATCAAATGAAGTCTTAAACTTATCATATGCGGTTTTCATTTCTTCATCATAAGGCTTGACCAAAGACAGATCATTCTTATAATCTTTGTTTGAATAATATTCCGATACTTTTTCAGATACGACGCTAAAGTCTTCCATTGCCGGAAGGAGTTTTTTCAGGTTTGATTCAATTTCATTCTGCATTTCCTCCGATGCTTTCAATTTGGAAAGTTCTCCTCCGTCAAGAAGTGATCTGTTGTAATTCTTTGCAGTACTTGCGAGAGTAGATACAGATAGCTTAAAACCTACCGGGATTATAAGCGAATTCTTTGTTATCGAGCCGGGTGCGGGAATATCGGACATATAATATTTATACACACTTTCACCGGACTCCTGTATTTTGTTCATGACTTCTATATACTTGTTATAAAAATTCATATCAGCGCCGGATGTATTTTCCTTAATGGCTTCCTTTGTGACGGATTCTTCTTTTGAGGAAGTTAATTTTTCTTTAAGCTTAGTGACGATAGAGCATCCGGTGAGTAGCAGAATACTAACGAATAGAATTATGGTAAATTTTAATTTAGCCATTAGATGAAATGTTTAGTTGCCGGAAAATTAGTAAAGAAAAATCAAATTATCGACATTTAAATCAGTATGTTGAAAAATAAAGCGATGCCATCTCTTTTCAAAATTGATTAGAGATGGCATTGTAGTTGGATCAATCCGTTGGCTGAAACCAACGGTAATGAAATTCTTCTGACGATATAGCCGGAATCAGTCAGAGTCCTTCGATAAAGCAGGAGAGACTCTGACGGGGGATATTCATTCCCGTTGGCTTTAGCTAACGGGAATATAGTGAGCTTTCTATGGTATAACGCTTTGAACAAAGTTTACAGAATTATTAAATATCAAAATCACATCTGTAAGATCAGCTATGTTATCCCCTGTTACGTCCGTGACCACATAACCCGTAGTAAAATCCGCTGAGCTGTTGAACGTCATTATTACGTCCGTCAGATCGACTGCATCATTCTGATTGACATCTCCTCCGTATATTGCATATCTAACCGGAAAATTATCAACCCTGATTACATTCGTTCCTAATACTCCTGTTTCCGAATTCATAAAATCAATATTAGCTTCGGAACCAGTGAATTTAAAAGATGAAGATGCCCAGGTTTCAATGGAATTCCGATGCGTGATCTGAAGTAAAACACTTTTTTCATTTGTAAAACTTCCGTCAGGGTTAAAACTGAAATAGCAATTTCCGTCTGTTCCTATTACAGCTTTATCTGTCTTATTGACTCCGTTACCGATTATTCTTGCAGACAGAGTATCCGGTTTCATGATATTGGATGTAGAATCATAAAACCCCTGAATCAGGACTGACAGATTTAAATTCTTAGGTCTTATTTCCGTCTCATTAATCTGCAGACCCCAGCTGTAGAATGTTCCTGAATTTGAAAAAGCTTCATCTCTTATTCTGATCTTCCAGAATCCTTTCGCATTATCACCATTAAAAGCAACATTCATACTATTCTCAGGCGTTATCTTTGCATAAAAAGAAGAGTATCTTCCGTTTAACAATACACTGTCGGCATTGTCATCGAAAACTGTTATAACATTATCATCTTCTGAATTTGTATTTTTATTTCCAAACACAAGTACAGAGTCTCCGTTTGGCGCTATCAATATTATATCAAGATCAGATGACTCCGTATGATTTAAAGCAACAAATAGATTGACATCTGTTATTGAAGCATTCAGGTTTACATTCTGACTGTCGGTAATTGTGCCTGCTGTTCCCGAAAGAGGTATTCTATTATTTGAAGTTTTAAGATAATATGCTTTCGAAAACAAGATACCTTCATCCTGATTCAAGGGTGATACAGGCTGGTTTGAGATCTGTCCCGGATGGCTGAATCTCGCATTATTTCTGAAAAACAATCTAGGACCGCCATCGCCAATATTATCAAGAGTATTTCCGTCAAAGCTGTAGTTGATATTCTTTTGAATAAGATTAGGATCTTTACTTCTTTCAAGCGATGCATAGTTTTTTCCAAAGATCTCTTCCTGAGTTTTAGCTTTATTTGTGATCCTGACCTCATCAAGATATCCGTTAAGATCGCCGATAGCAGCAGGTCCGCCTCCTATATATATGGAATCAGCTGTAACGTTTATATTGGCAGGAGCTAATGAACCTGTGTTTACATTTATTCCATTTATAAAAAAATTATATTCTCCGCTTGATCTGTAAGTAAAGGCAAGATATGACCATTGACTAACAGGTATTGAATTTCCCGATAGAATAATATTATTATTTATTAACCCGTTGAAACTACCATTTGTATAAATTATTCCGTAGTTATTGCCTTTTGAAATTAATCTGCAACCGCCGGAAGTTCTTGGATATATCCAGCATTCAAGAGTAAGTGCAGTATCAAGGTTTAGAGCAGTAGTATCTTTCCCTGCCAGAAAATCTTCAGTACCATCAAGTTCAAGACATTCGTTCTGTGAAATAGTATGTAGAGGTCTGAAAAAACTTCCTCCAGCCATGCTGTTACTAAAAGGTGAGGCAGCCACTATATTCCTGTCAAATGCATTATTCCCGTTTCCGGACATATCTTTTAGTTGATTTTCCAAAACGTTTTCACTCTGAAAGGCAATAGACATAACTAGTCCGCTGTAAATTCCGCTTGATGTTCCGAGTGAAGTTCTCATAAACATGTTTATATCGGATCCGGAAAGGATCTTATTCCAGAGCCTGACCTCATCCAACTGACCGGCAAAAGGAGTTGATGATCCGCTAATTCCGATAAATAATGAATCAGAATTAACACCGGGTGACGCTGCTGCAACTGTTGAAGTAGTATCGAGTATTCCGTTTAAATAAATATTAAAAACGCCTGTAGCAGAATTATATGTCGTAGAAAAGTGTGTCCAATTGTTTACAGAAAGCGGGGTTGATACTCTGCTTGTCAAACGGGATGCTCCGTTTGTCAATACGGATATCCTTCCGCTTGAATTAAGCCTGACAGCATATTTCAGTGATGTTCCTAAAAACCCGCCCTTTGAGATTATACCTTTGGAAGTTCCTGATAAAGTAGCCGGATTTATCCAGGCTTCAATTGAAAAGCTTCCTGTAATGTCGATTGTAGCGGAATTCGGAACTGCGACATAGCTCGTATTATTTCCTGCGAATGATGCAGTCTTGCTCCAGTAGATCTGAGCACTGGATTGTCCTGAATATAATCCGGCTGCTAATAAAACCAAGATGTAAAATTTTTTCATGATTGCTAAATTTTAAATTTAGAAAAGTTTTAAAAGATTAAATTTTTTTTTAACAATTTAACTAATTTATGGAATAATTTTACTTATAAAAGCGCTCGCATTATTTGAAGTGATCACGACATCAGCGAGATCGCTCAGATTATCACCGTTCATATCAGAAGACACATATCCGTTTGTAAAAGCATTTGCCGCATTGGAAACATTCACCACATCTGTCAGATCG
>JAGPCH010000142.1 GCA_018058125.1 Ignavibacteria bacterium
CGTAACTTCTACCTGTGATATAAAAATTATCATATTCATCTGCAGCAATTTTTACCGGAATGCTTAATGTATCAACCTGATCATCATAAGATCCATTCCAAATCAGACTTCCGTTTATATCATAAACAAACATATGATACATTCCATAAAAATTTCCCCGACCATTTGCTGCTATAAATGCTTTACCATTTTTATTTAGACACATCGAAGCGATATAGAATCCTGTATTTGTTTCACTTGACCATATTAAATTTCCGGAGGTATCATATTTTGAAGTTACTATCCGGTAAACATTATTTACTTGCTTGTCACCTGAGGTTACTAAATTACCAATAGAATCAAATGCTATAAAATCTGAAGAATGTGAATAATCCGACCATATCAAATCTCCATCATCATCATATTTTAAAATACCGCCGTCAATTCCAACAAAAATATTTGAATTTGCATCTGCAGCAACAGCATATGCGGGATAAACATTATCTAAACGTCTGAGCCATAATAGATTACCTGTAGAATCATATTTGATCGTGACCAACTGATTATTGAAAGTTAAAATATCTTTATCGCTGCCTGATATTATTATATTACCCGAACTGTCTATTGCCATAGAAGGTACAGGGGCATAATCTCCTAAAACATAATCTGATATTCCGCAGAATTGAATATTCATTAATGGATTGCCATAAAGATCATACTTAATAACAGTCCATTTAAAATTGCAACTTCCAGCTGAGTCACCGTATGATTCCGATCCTGCGACAAATATAAATTTATTTCTGAAATTAATAATACCGGAAGAACGATCTGAAGCGCCGTGAGAATTACCATAAGTATTGGACCATAATCTGATTCCTGAAGTGCTTATTTTTTTTGTCAGGAAATCCAAATCAAACGGATTATTAGTTGCTGTACCGGTAACAAAAACATTTCCTGAATCATCTGTAGTCAAATCGGAAGATACACTCGTATAGTTGACAAAAGTACTTGAATCGTATAAAGTCCAGTCTAAGCTTCCGTTACTTGCATATTTTAAAGTTAAACCGCCGCCTATCAAAAATAAATTTTCGTTTTTATCCAAAGTCATATTACTTAAGAAAGCAGAGTTGGGTCCGCTTTCCGGGTACCTACGGGTCCATTCAAGAGCATACTGTGAAATTGAAACATCTGAGCAAAATAATAAGAAAAATGTAACAAACAATATTTTGAATTTGAATAATTTCATTTTAATAAAATCATACTCTTCGTTTCAATAAACCCACCCGCTTCTAACTTATAAAAATAAATCCCGCTTGCCAGTTGGTAACCGGCAGTTGAAAATTGATAGTTATATTTTCCGGGAGCTAAGACTTCATTTACAATAGTAGCAACTTCTTTACCTAAAGCATTATAGATTTTCAAAGAAACAAATCCCAATTCCGAAATCCCAAATTCCAGATTGGTAGTTGGGTTGAATGGGTTTGGATAGTTTTGTGACAGTTCAAACTTAGTTGCTATGGAAGTATTAAGATTAGAAATTCCGACTGCACCCGATGTGAGTTCTTTCAGAGAACCGGGAATAGTGAAGTTAACTGGAAATCCAAGTCCGGACAGATCAACATTTATGGAAGGTGAACTTTCTTTGGCAATCCAGTTACCACTTGCTATATATACAGTATCAGGAAGTGTAACTATTGGGAGATAAAGAATCGGCGGTAATATTGCTAATTCTATTTTGAAAGTAATTATAAATTTTTTACAGAGGTAATTCCCGTTGATAGTGGATATGGTTTCGTCATTCAACCTTCTTCCTGTCGACGAAATTCTCAAAGGTAAAGATATAGTATCGAGGTTCAAAGTCGTGTCTCTGGAAAAAATGGTATAGTTGGTATTTGCAGTCTGTGAGAATCTGTAAGTATTATAATATCCGTTAAAGGACTTTAAAAATTCAACGAAAGCAACAGAGTCCAGTCCGGGCAAACTTCCGATAAGCCCGAGTACATTCAGATAAGGATAAGCGTTGGTTGACTGAAAATTTACATAGTTGGTATCAGTGTATGGAGTATTCTGATTAATACTCAGCAGTCCTGATTTAGATAATACCTGACTCGCAGGAAGTCCGTTGTATGTTGTATTCTGCGCAAATGAATCTACCTGAAATGTAGCAAGATTAGTCTGAGGATTATTCAGAGAGTCTAATGGTGTGTTTTTAAAAAACCATTTGTATCCGGGTGAAGACGGAAAATAGGTCGAAGCATTTTGTGAGTAAATTGATGATGTACAAAATGCAATTATGATAATTAGAATTATTTTTTTCATTAAGTGGTTTGTGTTTTATTTTAAGAAAATTAGAAAGATTGATTTTATAAAACAAACGTAAAATTAATCTTTTGAATATTCGCTGTGTAAATTATAATCAATTCTTTTTAAAGCCGCCGGTCTGTTCGATATCAATTCAATGATGTCTGTCTCAAAGTCTCGAAGACTCAAAGAATACCATTTTTAAGGTTTTTATCTTAGAGACTTTGAGACTTTGAGGTAAACGTAACTTTTAGTAAAGTCATTGTAGCTTTGGAAGGAGGTAATAATGAATGAGGAAATATTCTTTGCGCAAATCTGCGAGAATTATATTTTTGTCGTTTACAAATGAATATGAATTTAGACTGATAATAATTATAATTGCACTTTAAATAATCCAATCAACATAATTAACATAATTAACATATTTAACTAAATGCAGATAGGGGATTACAAGCTACACTCAGTTCAGACAGGACTATTCAAACTGGACGGCGGAGCTATGTTTGGCGTTGTACCGAAGAATCTATGGCAGAGAACAAATCCTGCCGACGAACAGAACCGTATCGAAATGTGCACGAGAGCTTTGCTTCTTGATAACGGTAAAAGGAAAATTCTGACAGATACAGGGATAGGATATAAACTTTCAGACAAAATAAATAAGATCTATGATGTTGATTATTCTGAATACACACTTGAAAAAAGTCTAGCATCGTTGAATCTGAAAAGGGAAGATATAACAGATGTGATACTTACGCATTTACATTTTGATCACACAGGCGGAAGCACTTATTATGATGAAGAGCAAAGATTAAAACTGTCATTTCCGAATGCAGTTTATCACGTTCAGAAAAAGCAGTATGAATGGGCATTGAATCCAACCGACAGGGACAAGGCTAGTTTCTTTCCGGAAAATTACAAACCGCTTGAGGATAATAAGGTATTGAAATTCACTGAAGGCGAAACGAAATTTGATGAGATCATAACATTACTTCCGGTCAACGGACACACAAGCAATATGCAGATGATCAAAGTTTCTGACGGAAATAATACTCTATTATATACAGCAGATCTGATCCCTACTGCGGGACACATTCCCGCGCCATTTATTATGGGTTATGATCTGTTTCCATTGACTACACTTGACGAAAAGAAAAAATACCTTAAAGAAATTGCTGATAATAACTGGACAGTTTTCTTTGAACATGATCCGCACAATGAATGCGCAAATGTTGAATCAAATGAAAAAGGATATTTTATAAAAGAAAGATTTACATTATCAGATAAAGCATAATTTGAATATGATATTAACCAATTTTAATAAATGAATTTTTCTGTATTAGATTATACTATAGTAATTGTATATCTGATAGCTGTTGGCATTTTCGGAATTTATGTTTCCGGAAAGCAGACATCGGTTAAAGATTATTTCTTAGGTTCGAAGACAATTCCCTGGTGGGCTGTTTGCTTCTCGGTAGTCGCAACAGAAACCAGCACCCTCACATTTATCAGCATACCCGGACTCGCTTATATCTCCAATATGAATTTCCTTCAGCTTGCAATAGGATTTTTTATTGGGAGGATTGTCGTTGCATTTGTATTTCTGCCGAGATATTATGCAGGAAATATGGAAACGGCTTATGAGTTTCTGGGTAACAGGTTCGGAACTCCTATGAGAAAATATGCCTCTGTTACTTTTATAGTATTGAGAATATTTGCAGATGGAGTAAGGTTATTCACAACAGCCATTCCAATAAAATTCATTACCGGTCTCGGATATTTTGAATGCATATTAATAGTCGGAACTATCACAGTTATCTACGCATACATCGGCGGAATTAAGGCAGTAATTTGGACCGATGTAATTCAGATATTTGTATATTCCATTGGAGCTGTAGCATCAATGATTGTGATCTATAATTTACTGCCCGGCGGTTGGAGCGATGTAGTGAAATTTGCAGAGCCTTTAAATAAATTTCAGATACTCGATTTTAAATTCGCCGACTCATTCACCGGAATTTTCACCGGTGGTTACGGTATATTAGGCGGGATTATTGGCGGCGCATTCCTCGCAATGGCATCCCACGGAACGGATCAGATGATCGTTCAGAGACTGCTGACATGTAAAGATAAAAAGTCTTCTCAGAAAGCTGTCATATTCAGCGGAGTCATAGTTTTCGTGCAGTTTGCAATATTCCTTTTGGTTGGATTGATGTTGTTTGCATTATATCAGGGAGTTGATTTTAAATCACTTGTAATCAATGGCAGTAATCTGACTAAATCCGATGAGATTTTTCCGATGTTCATAGTGCAGAGTCTTCCAATGGGACTTGCCGGACTGGTAGTAGCCGGATTATTATCAGCATCAATGTCCACCTTATCCTCGACTTTCAATTCTCTAGCGTCCACTACAATTCTTGATCTTTTCAAAGGGAAAAAATTTCTTAAGAACGAAGCGGACGAATTAAAATATTCACGTCTTGCTACGATCTTCTGGGCAATTGTAATAATGGGAACCGGTTTGCTTTTTCAAAACGAAACAAATCCGGCAGTGGATTTTGCATTAAAGATCCAGTCTTTAATATATGGCGGACTTCTAGGTGTATTCTTGCTTGGAATAGTTTATAAAAAAGCTGATCTTAAAACAGCAATGATCTCTTATACATTTGCAATATTAATACTTGTTCTGCTATTCATACTTCCGAAGTTTGGGGTTATGCCGGCTATAAATCTGACCTGGTTTACCTTCTTCGGAGTTGTGATTACTTTTATTGTTGCAAACATAGTCATGCTTTTTATAAAAAATAACTCTGATAAAGTTTCCTGATAAAGTTCTGATAATCAGGAAGTAATTTTATTTAAATTTTAATTTTTGTAATTTTGAAATCTCACAAACCAAAAACTAAATTAAAAAGGAGTAGAAATGAAAAAGCTAAACTATTTACTGGTATTAGTTGCGCTAATGTTT
>JAGPCH010000143.1:0-2903 GCA_018058125.1 Ignavibacteria bacterium
ACCTAATACCTAATACCTAATACTTAATACTTAATATTTAAAATGAGCTTCATCAAAGAAATCTACGACGTCACAAAAGATCTTGCAAATAACAAGATCGCATTGAACAAGATCAGAAAATCTTTATTGAGAGAAGTGAAACTCAATGATAAGTTCCTTGTCGAGATAGCTGACACGGAAAAGCGATTGAAAAAGGAAAGGCTTATTGAGATAGTTAATAATCTTGAGATGGCAGAAATGAAAGCCGCCATTAGCTGCGGTATACCATTCGAACTGATATCACTCATCATTGTGACAAAGGATCTTATGGAAGGACTTGATCCAATGAGAGCTCTCGGCAATGATCTCGAAACGGTGCTAGAAAAAATTTACATTAAAATTGCATATCTTAAGAAAGATTACAAATCTGAACATATAAATCTATATATCAGGGTAAGGAATATTTATAATTATAATCAGCTGTTGATGAGAATGCTTTTGAAATAAGTTAAAAGTTAAAAGTTAAAAGTTAAAAGTTAAAAGTTAAAAGTTGAAAGTTGAAAGTTGAAAGTTGAAATTTGAAAGTTGATCCGCAGCGGCTGATTAAAAGTTTCGTAGGAAGATTTTTTAAAATATTAATACTTTAGAATTTGAATATATACATATTAATCGGTATTGGATTGGGATTATTAATTCTCTTAATTTTCAGAAAATCATTATTCCGTAATGAGAAGAGTTTTGATTCTGAAAATTTTGAGGATATAAATGCCTATATGAACAATGAAAAACTGAAGATGGCGGTAAATGAATTTATAAGTCAGGGAAAGAAAATTGAAGCGATTAAATATGTCAGGGAAACATGTAATACAAGTCTTTCAGATTCAAAGGAATTGATTGATAAGATGGAACTGATGCTTCGTTCGGGCAGTGAAAAATTTCACAAAGACGGGGAAGCGGAAATGAAAGAAATAATAGTTGAAAGTGATACTCTGCTTGATAATAAAGTAAAGACGTTACTGTTATCAGGAAATAAAATACTTGCAATAAAACTGGTTGCGGAAGATCATAAGAAAGGACTGGCAGAGGCAAAAAATTATGTAGATAATTTTGAGAATAAAATTCATGGTTAATTAAAAAAGTAAGATTAAAATCATATTGAATAAAAAAACAAAAGTACTATTCCTGTGGAAAATTGAAAATGAATTAAAGAAGCATTTGCAAAAGACATTTTTAAAAGAAAAAAACATTGAGCTTGTCTTCCCTTTAAGCTTTTCAAAAAAGAATTTGCTTAAGCATTCAAAAGAAGCCGATGTAATGATCGGCTGGAGACCTTCGATCGAACAGCTTAGAGCGGCTGAGAATCTGAAACTCTTCATTAATCCGGGGACAGGCGTAAAGCATCATATTAAAAATTTCAGAGAGATTAGTAAGATCAGGAATGTCTCGCTTGTAAACGGGCACGGTCATGCATATGCAACTGCTCAGCATACGGTCTCGATGCTGTTGTCACTAATGAACAGGATAATAGCTCATCACAACTGGATGGCAGACGGCGTCTGGCGTACGAGTGATGATAAAGATATTTTCAGCGCTTCCGTTCCGCTGAAAGGCAGAAAGATAGGACTGCTTGGTTACGGTGCAATAAATAAATATGTCCATCAATTCCTTTCAGGATTTGAAAATGAATTTCACATACTGAAGAGAGATAAAAGCAAAGGTGTCCAATTACTTAAGAGAAAAAAGACTAGCGTTTATGATTCAAAAGAACTCAATGAATTTTTAAAGGCAATTGACATTCTGATAATAGCAGTTCCTCATACCGGCAGGACCGAAGGCTTAATCGGGAAAAAAGAATTGAAATTACTCGGAGTTAAAGGACTGCTGGTAAATGTTGCGAGAGGCACTATTGTGAATGAAGACGATCTTTATGATGCATTAAAAAATAAATTGATTTCCGGAGCTGCGACAGATGTCTGGTATGATTATTCTCCAAAAAAAGATAAAGCCGGAAAAGAGTTTCCATACAACAGCAGTAGAAATCCTTTCCATAAGCTGAACAATTTTCTGCTGTCACCACACAGAGCAGCTTCACCTTTTGATGATATCAGCAGATGGGATGAAGTGATTGATAATATAAGGAGAGTTACTAAGGGAAGTAAAAATTATTTAAACATTGTAGATTTGAATGAAGAATATTAATTTGATTTTTGATTTTTGATTTTTGGATTTTGGATTTGAACTTCTTAATGAAATTTTAAATTTCTGTTAAACTAATTTTTAAATCAACTCTTAATGAAAGAATTTATTGAAAATTTCGCTTTTGCAATAAGTATGATAAGTATGCTTGTAATAGCATACGGTTCGGTGTTAGCTGTTTTTAGTTTTATAAGAAATGAAATCAGCAGAATTAAAGGAAAATTTTCATTTGTAAAACTTAACAGCGTGAAAATTGATTTTGGATATTATCTTCTTCTCGGTCTTGATTTTTTAATTGCATCTGACGTCATACGAACCATAGTGGAGAATACGCTTAATGATCTTACAATATTAGGTGTAAGTGTTGTGATCAGAACAGTTCTATCTTATTTCTTAGGCAGAGAAATAACAGAGGATACTAATTTAAGAAAAGAATATCAGAAAGTGGCTGATGCAAATAATGAAATTGAAAATAAATAATACTGTTCAACCGGTCTTATTATTTTATTAATATTCGGAAATATTAAAAGTCATTAACCGATCACAAATCAATCAAACAAACCAGTCAAACAAATCAATCAAACAAATCAATCAAACAAACCAGTCAAACAAATCAGTCAAACAAATCAAATCAAAAATCAAAGATCAAAAATCAAAGATCTAATTAAGGTTTTTCTCCGTATCAAGCAAAGTATTTTTAATAAGGCTGTCTCTTTCACCGATCTGCT
>JAGPCH010000143.1:3003-5227 GCA_018058125.1 Ignavibacteria bacterium
CAGTCAAACAAATCAGTCAAACAAATCAAATCAAAAATCAAAGATCAAAAATCAAAGATCTAATTAAGGTTTTTCTCCGTATCAAGCAAAGTATTTTTAATAAGGCTGTCTCTTTCACCGATCTGCTGTCTCCACATGGCATAATACAAGCCTTTTAGTTCAAGTAATTCCTGATGTTTTCCGGATTCTATTATTGATCCTCTTTCAAGTACATAAATAGTATCAGCATGCATTATGGTCGATAGTCTGTGAGCTATCATTAGCGTTATATGATGACCTTCGGATGAGATGTTCCGGATTGTTTTATTTATGCCTTCCTCTGTAATGGAATCCAGAGCTGAAGTAGCTTCATCAAAGATCATCAGATTCGGTTTTCTCAATAAGGCTCTTGCAATGGAGAGTCTTTGCTTCTCGCCGCCGGAAACTTTCACTCCGCCTTCTCCGATCACAGTATCGAGACCTTTGTCAGCTCTTTCAAGTAATGTCTGGCACGATGCTTTTCTCATTACCTCATAGCAATCTTCATCAGTGGCTTTAGGATTTACGAACAACAAGTTCTCTCTGATAGTACCGGAAAACAATTGAGTATCCTGAGAGACAAATCCAATATTCTCTCTCAGACTGTCGAGATCAACAACATCATATGAATTATCATTATATAAAACATTCCCTTCTTCAGGTCTGTAAAGTCCGAGGAGAAGTTTTACCATTGTTGACTTTCCCGAACCCGATGGACCTACAAATGCTATTGTATTACCTGTCTCAGTTTTAAAAGAAATATCCGTGATAGCATTCACAGAAGATGACTGATGTCTGAAACTTACTTTATCAAACTCCAGTGTCTTAATTTTTTTAATATTAACCGGATTAAGAGGTTTAGGATCGACAGGAGTATCAAGTATCCCCTGAAACTTTTCGAGAGAAACCTCTGCTTCTTTATAAATATTCATGATGTTCCCAAGTTCCTGTAAAGGTCCGAATATATAAAAGGAGTAAATAAATAAAGTAAAGAACTGACCTGTTGTGATCTGCTGAGTAAAAATAAGATACATCATGAAAAGTAAGATACTTGTTCTGAGCAGATTTACTATCGTACCCTGGATAAAACTAAGACTTCTTATATATTTAACTTTTTTCAATTCTAGCTGAAGTATCTTGTCGGTTGCACTATTTAATCTGTTGGTTTCCTGTTGCGCAAGACCGAGACTTTTTACAAGTTCGATATTTCGTAATGACTCAGTTGTCGAACCCGCCAGTCCGGTGGTCTCAGCTACAATTGTTTTTTGAATATTCTTGATCTTTTTACCGAAAGAGGAGCTGAGCCATGCAATAATCGGAATTGCTCCCAGATATACCGGAGCTATGATCCAATGAACAGATAATGCATATATTCCTACAAATACTATTCCGACTATTGATGTAAACATAATGTTAACACCGGTTGAGATCAGTCTTTCGGAATCGATCCGCACCTTCTGTAAAATGCCCAGAGTCTTTCCGCTGCTCTGATCTTCAAATACGGAGTAAGGGAGCTTAAGTGAATGATTTATTCCGTCTGAATAGATCTGCGCTCCGAGACGCTGTGTAATAACATTTATGAAATAGTCCTGAAAGTTTTTTGCAATACGGGAGATCAATGCAGCTCCTACGGCAAGCATCAGAAGAAATCCGACTCCTTTTAAAAATTCGGATGTGGTGTATTCTGAATATTTGGTTGCATAGTCATCAATTACATGTCTGAATATTGCCGGATCCAGAAGAGAAAATACCTGATTTACAGCAGCCAGGAATAATGCAAGAAATACGAGGTGTTTGTAATTTTTTAGATAACCATATAATAATTTCATGGGTGCAAATTAATCTTACTGTTATTGTAATTCAATTTAATTTTTAGTCAGTAAGATAAATTTTAAATCATATTTCAGTTTTTCAGCATTCTGTTCAGAAAAAAATATTAACCCGGCGAAGGGCATCAAAAAATAATGCTTTATTTACCAATTTCTATAAACTATATTAAAAAAAATCTTTTTTTACAATCATTAATCCGGGTATACTTTAATGTTGTAAAAAACATTTTTTAGCCAAATAAAGGAAATTTAATAATTTATATAACATTTTATTGAACATCAGACAGGGTATTTAAAGACAATCTCTCTTTTTTTAAAATTATCAAAATGATTATTTTAAAGCAAGTTCCGGAAAAACTTTTTTAAAAATTAAATAT
>JAGPCH010000144.1 GCA_018058125.1 Ignavibacteria bacterium
CTGTGATCCTGTCTTCAAAATTAAAAAGTTTCTGTGCGGTCTTAAGATCTGTATAAATTATTATATCATCAAAATCTCTCAGTCCGGTTTCATATATACCGCCGACTATGAACTGTTTGATCTTAGGCTGATTGACAGGTGATGGTATTCCGTTAAGCCCGAATACAATTACTTTATTACCTGTTTCAATATTTAATTTCTTAGCAAGTTTATCTCCGATCAGTATGCGTGAAAAGACACTGTCGGCAGGACTAAGGTCAAAACTTCCCTGTACTACTTTACTCCGCGCAGTTGACAGATCAGTTTCAGCATCGATACCTTTTAAAATTATTCCTTCCACATTGGATTTAAATCTTATCACCGCTTCTTTCTGAACGATCGGTGATATGCCCGCCACTCCCGGAATACTGTCCTTTATAGTCTGAATAGCATCACGGTAATCACTCAGACCCTCCGACTTAAATGAAGATACCTGTATGTGAGAAACCAAACCTGCGACTTTATCACGTATCTCTTTTTCAAATCCGCCTAAAATAGAAACTGCAATAATAAGTGAAGCTACGCCCAATGCTACTCCAAGTATTGCAATGTAAGTTATGAAGGAAACAAATTTAGAGCTTCCTCCTGAAAATAAAAACCTTCGTGAAATGAAATATTTATTTTTCAATTACTCTACAATTATTAATCAAGTAAATAAGCTTTTATAAATCCGGAAATTTCACCATCCATTACTCCCTGTGTATCGCTTGTCTCAAAATCCGTTCTGTGATCTTTGACCATATTATAAGGATGAAAGACATAACTTCGTATCTGCGATCCCCATTCGATCTTTTTCTTTGTGCTTTCGATCGTACTTAACCGCGCAAGTTCCTTTTCTTTTTCGATCATATAAAGCTTGGACTTAAGCATCTTCATTGCATTTAGCTTGTTCTGATTCTGAGACCTTTCGTTCTGACACTGAACGACTATTCCCGATGGCATGTGCGTTATCCTGATTGCAGTTTCTACTTTATTCACATTCTGTCCTCCGGCACCCCCTGCTCGAAAGGTATCTACTTTAATATCGGACGGATTTATTTCAATCTCTATATTGTCATCCAAAACAGGACTTACATATACTGCTGCAAATGATGTGTGACGTTTTTTATTTGAATCAAATGGGGAGATCCTTACGAGCCTGTGAACCCCATTCTCAGCTTTAAGATATCCGTAAGCATATTCCCCTGTTACCTGAATCGTTGCGCTCTTGATCCCGGCTCCGTCACCGTCTAATCTGTCAGCAAGATCAGCTTTGAATCCGTTCTTTTCACAATATCGAAGATACATTCTTAAAAGCATTTCTGCCCAGTCCTGAGATTCCGTGCCTCCGGCTCCTGAATTAATGGTAATAATTGCATCTCTGATATCATCTTCATCTGATAACATATTCTTAAATTCCACATCCTCAAGATGTTTTAAGAATCCGTCAATGTCTCTTTCTATCTCAGTTTCGAGAGATTCATCTTTTTCAGATTCTGCTATCTCTATAAGTCCTGTAACATCATTGTAATGATTTTCAATCGAAGTGTATTCGCCTACATGGTTTTTTAAAGAAGAAATATCCTGCAGTATCTTTTGAGCGGTCTTATTATCATCCCAGAAATTTTCTTTCTGAGATTCAGTTTCAAGCTCCTTTATTTTCAGATTCTTATTATCGACGTCAAAGAAACCTCCGTAATGAATCTATTTTTTCTTTCGAATCTTTTAATCTGTATTTTTGCTGTTCAAACATTTTTTATAATTGATTTTTTATAATTGATAATTGATAATTGATAATTGATAATTTATAATTGATAATTGATAATTGATAATTGATAATTGATAATTGATAATTGATAATTGATAATTGATAATTGATAATTGATAATTGATAATTGATAATTGATAATTGATAATTGATAATTGATGATTCGAAATTCATAACTCATAACTCGTAATTTGTAATTTGTAATTTGTAATTTGTAATTTGTAATTTGTAATTCTTAATTCTTAATTTGTAATTCGTAATTTGTAATTTGTAATTTGTAATTTGTAATTTGTAATTCTTAATTCTTAAATCTTAATTCTTAATTAAGAATCAATTTCCATCTTAAGCAGCGCCGGCGCGAGCGTTTTGCCCTGTGCATCCAGTTTCAATGAGACAGTTCCGCCTCCGCCAAGTGTATTATTGAGTATAAAATTAAGCGCATTAATATTCGGGAGTTCATATCTGATAACTTCTCCTTCACAGATACCTTTAAAAAACTCTTTTACTCTCTCTGCTGTGACCTCTTTTTTTATCAGTTCATAGTCTTCCTTTTTGTAAGCGATAAGACCTATATTTGCAGCATCTCCTTTGTCACCGCTTCTTCCGTGACAGATATCTTTTAATTTGATTTTCATAATTCTTTTAAAATTAATTTTCCAATATTTTGTTTTCAGCTTTGATTCTTATAAATAAAATTAAAGCATTCAAAACCGTAAAAATAACTGCAGTATAATACAGATCAAATATTAAGGGCAGTGTAAATATTTCACAGACTACAACAATATAATTCGGATGTTTAAAATACCTGTACGGTCCTGACGTAACTAACACCGATCCGGGAATCCTTAAAATTTTCGTGTTCCAGTATTTTCCCAGCGATTTTAAAACCCAGACTCTCATTATTTGCAGCAGTGCGAAAAATACCAAAAACAAATAATTAATAATATTTAATTCTGAGTATCTTCCGGAAATATTGTATTCTGTTATTAAGGAAATAAAAAACAGTGTATGCAGTAAAACGATAAACACATAATGCTCTTTACCATACTCAACTGCTCCCTGACTTCTCAGCCAGACCTCGTTTTTCCTTGCAATGATGAGTTCAGATAAGCGCTGAATTATTACTATTGTAATTACTATATAAAATAACATCAATTATAAATTTCTTTAATCACCTATACTAATTTACATTTCAACAAACCTATTACCTAATACCTAATACTTAATACCTAATACCTAATACCTAATACCTAATACCTATTACCTAATACCTATTACCTAACACCATTCTTTACAAGTACAAGCTCACTTGAAAATCCCGGTCCGAGTGACATTATTAATCCATACCCTTTTTCCATTTTCTCTTCCATGAATTTTTCCAGTACATACAGGACAGTTGCACTGGACATATTTCCGTAACTTTCCAGTATTTTAAAAGTATTGTTTAGCATTCCGGAATTCAATTTCAATGCTTCTATATATGCATTGATCACTTTTATTCCGCCCGGATGTGTTATGAAATGCCTGATATCTTTTATATTCAATCCGTGCTTTTTTAAAAAGCTCAGTATGTCTTTCCTTACGCTTTGATTAACTATTGAAGGTATGTCTCTGGAGAATACAACTTTCAATCCTGCTTTTGTTACGTCCCAGCCCATTACATCCAGCGAGTCATAATAAAGTCTGCTTTGCGAATCAATTATTTTTAACCGGTTGGTTAATTTATTTTTATTATTGAACTTGTCACCGGTTACCAAAACCGCAGCTATTCCGTCTGAGAATAAACTTGTAGCTATAAAATTACTCTTGGACAGATCTTCGTTCAGAAAAGTAAGAGAACACAATTCACAGCAAATCACAACCACTACAGCTTCCGGATTTGCTTTTGCTATGACATTTGCCTTTGCGATCCCTGCTGCTCCGCCTGCGCAGCCAAGTCCCCAGACAGGCAGTCTGTTTACATTCGGATCAAGCCGCATTTCATTTATTATCAATGCATCTATACCCGGCGTTGATATTCCCGTTGATGAAACAAATATAAGATCGGTTATCTGTTCTTTTTTTAAATGAGTTTTTTTAAGAATACTCTTGATCGCTTCTACGGAAAATTTAAGAGATTCCTTTATGTATATATCATTCTTTTCACTGAATGATTTGTTCAATGAAAAAAACCCGAGCGGTACGCAAAGATTCCGTTCTTTTATCATTGAGTTATCAAATGACTCCAGAAGCCTGTCAATGTCTTTGAATTTTTTTGAAAAAATACTCCGGGAAAATTCTTTTAATTTATTCTGACTTACCTTATAAGGAAGATCAATTTTAGATACTGATATTATCTGAGACAAAAAATTTATTTAAATTAATTTATCTAAGCTAACATTCATTTATGTTAAATTGAATGTAATAAAAAAAAAGGCAGGTTTCTTCAACCTGCCTTGATATAAATTTTAATATTAATTTTAATATGACCTTATTTCAGAACTGTCATTTTCATTACTTTACTGAAATCACCTGATTCCAGTTTATAGAAATATACACCACTGGATAAGTTGACAGCATCAAAATTAACTGTATGATATCCGGCTGTCCTGAATCCGTTTACGATTTCAGAAATTAACTTTCCGCTGTTATCATAAACTGCAAGCTTTACATTGCCTTCTATTGGTAACTGGAAGTCAATCTTAGTTGTCGGATTGAACGGATTCGGATAGTTCTGTGATAAACTGAACTGATCCGGTATTCCAACTATTATCTCATTACTTAAATTGAAATACTCAAAATTACCGTTGAAGTCAATTTGCTTCAATCTGTAACTGTAATTTCCTGAACTTAAATTTCTGTCAGTGAACTGATAGCTCTTTACCTCATTTGTTGTACCATTTCCCTGAACATTTCCAACTTTTGACCATTGACCTTCAACAGTTGATCTTTCAATATCAAATCCTGAGTTATTCAATTCTGATGCAGTAGACCAGTTTAATGTAACATCCTGATTTGTAACAGTAGATGTAAATGAACTCAACTCAACTGGTAAAGGATCATCTGTCCATGTTTTGAATGCTGTATCGGCTGTAAGTGAAGTACCGATAGTACCTATTACAGTATCTCTGCCTACTACTGTACCTGTCCAGCAATATTGAATCTGACCGGAACCGTTTGTCACTCCACCGCCTGCAAGAGGACCATTTGCTCCTTTTACGATAAAGTTTACTGTTTCACCTGATAATGGAGCTCCGTTTTGATCTGTGACAGTTGCTGTTACGCAATGCTGTGTGTTTATAATATTTGTTGCATCAGGAGGAGTTAAAGAAATAAATTTCTGAGATGCAACTGCAATCTCACCGGCTACAGCAAGACCGAATACTGTTGAACTTGAAGTACCTGTATTAAAAGATGTAACTACTGCGCCTGTAGAAATATTTA
>JAGPCH010000145.1 GCA_018058125.1 Ignavibacteria bacterium
GGACCTTATCATTCTGATTGCATTGAATCAAGCATACTTCCGATCAGAGGAATTAAGATCGCATTCCCGAGTAATGCCGCAGATATGAAAGGATTGATGAAGTCAGCATTTTATGATCCGAATCCGGTGATAATGTTTGAGCATAAGGGATTATACTGGAGCAAGGTTCCGGGAACGGAAGCTGCAAAATGTCCCGAGCCGGATGAAGATTACATTATTCCATTTGGCAAAGGCAGAATATTTCAGGAAGCATCTGAAGAGAAAACAAAAAGCGGCGAGACATTAACAGTTATAACTTACGGAATGGGAGTTCACTGGGCTTTGAATGCGTCTAAGAATTTTCCGGGCAGAGTTGAGATTGTAGATCTGAGAACATTGAATCCTCTTGATGAAGAAATGATATTTGATTCTGTAAAGCGACACGGGAAATGTATAGTTCTTACTGAAGAAAAAGTAATGAATTCTTTTGCTGAAAGTCTTGCAGGAAGGATCTCGAATAAATGTTTCAGATATCTTGATGCGCCTGTAGAAGTAATAGGTTCGGTTAACATGCCGGCTGTTCCTCTGAATTCAGGGCTTGAAAAAGAAATGCTTCCAAATGCGGAAAAAGTAGCGGCTGTGATGGAAATGGTGCTTAGTTCGTAAAGTTAGTTAAGTTAGTTAAGTTGATTTAGGTTTTTAAAATATTTAAAATTAACAGATTTATCACTCTATACACTCTATACACTCTATACACTCTATACACTCTACACACTCTACACACTCTACACGCTCCACACACTCCACACACTCTACTCACTCTATACACTCTATACACTCTATACACTCTATACACTATATTTATATCTCCCTCAATTAAAAAATCAGAATTACCTATATTTGCACAAACTAAAATAAAATAATTTGTCAGACAATAAAATAATTTTTTCAATGGTAGGCGTAAGTAAATCTTATCCGCCAAATAAACAGGTATTAAAAAACATTTATCTTTCATTTTTCTATGGCGCTAAGATAGGTATTATCGGACTTAACGGTTCCGGGAAATCTACTCTTTTAAAGATCATTGCCGGCATAGAAAAGAATTTTGATGGTGAAGTACATTTCACAAAAGAATATTCAATAGGTTATCTTTCGCAGGATCCGGAGCTAGATGAAACGAAAACCGTCAAGGAAATCGTGCAGGAAGGTGTGCAGGAAGTTGTAGATGTTTTAAAAGAATATGAAGAAGTAAATAATAAATTCGCCGAACCAATGGATGATGATGAAATGACGAAACTCATCGAGAGACAAGGCGAACTTACTGAAAAGATCGAACATATGAACGGGTGGGAACTTGATGCTAAGCTGGAAAGAGCTATGGATGCTTTAAGAACTCCGGACGGTGATGAATCAGTTAAGAATCTGTCAGGCGGTGAACGCAGAAGAGTTGCTTTGTGCAGACTTCTTTTAAAAGAACCTGATATTCTTTTACTCGACGAACCTACAAACCATCTTGATGCGGAATCCATTGACTGGCTTGAACAGCATCTCAAACAATATAAAGGTACTGTCATTGCTATAACACACGATAGATATTTTCTTGATAATGTTGCAGGTTGGATTCTTGAGCTTGACAGAGGCGAAGGGATTCCCTGGGAAGGAAATTATTCCTCATGGCTTGATCAGAAAACTGCCCGGCTTGCTCTTGAAGAAAAACAGGAAAGCAAAAGAAAGAAAACTCTCGAACGTGAGCTTGAATGGGTCCGTATGTCTCCTAAAGCAAGACATGCAAAGTCAAAAGCAAGACTTCAAAATTATGATAGGATGATGAATGAAGATAAAAAGAATAAAGAAGAACAACTTGAGATCTATATTCCTAACGGACCAAGACTCGGCAATAAAGTGATCGAAGCTGTAAATGTATCGAAGTCATTTGGTGACAAACTCTTATATGAAAATCTGAACATTACTTTACCTCCTGCAGGAATTGTCGGAGTGATCGGCGCAAACGGTACCGGTAAGACTACACTCTTCAGAATGATTCTCGGAACTGAGAAACCTGTCAGCGGAAATTTTGAAGTTGGTGAAACAGTAAAAATTGGTTATGTCGATCAGGCGCATGCAAATATTGATCCGGAAAAAACTGTATGGGAAGTGATTTCTGAAGGAAATGAATTCATAAATCTTGAAGGAAAACAATTCAACTCAAGAGCTTATGTAGCAAGATTTAATTTCAGCGGGGCTGATCAGGGAAAAAAAGTAAATATGCTTTCCGGCGGAGAAAGAAACCGTTTGCATCTTGCATTGACTTTGAAATCCGAAGCAAATGTTTTGCTTCTTGATGAACCGACAAACGACATTGATGTAAATACTCTGAGAGCACTTGAAGAAGGTCTTGAGAATTTCGCGGGATGCGCTGTTGTGATCTCGCATGACAGGTGGTTTCTTGACAGAGTCGCAACTCATATTCTTGCTTTCGAAGGTGATTCGATTGTAGAATATTTTGAAGGAAGCTATTCTGAATTTGAAGAATACAAGAAAAAGAAATTCGGGTATATTGAACCAAAAAGAGTCAGGTACAAAAAGCTTGTAAATTAAGAAAGACTTGAATTTCACAAGTTAAGACTGATATGTAATTCGGATGCTTATACTTAAGCTCCGATTTATTACTTCTGCGTAAAATATTAAATCCATAACGATAAATTTCGTTATGGATTTATTATTATAAGCAGAGCATTTAAACAATTTATTAATTCTTAAATCAAATCATATAATTTAGAAATTGGTCTATTCAAATTCCAGAGTAAGTATATCTCTTAAATCAGGTTTACCAATTTCCTGTAATTCATAATTCACTCTGAATGCAGGTTTCCTGAATTTAATCAGTCTCCTGAGATCTATGGGAGTTCCGATAATTACAGAGTCGCAGGGTATCTTATTTATTGTAGCTTCAAGATCCTTAATCTGTTTTTCTCCATATCCCATGGCAGGGAGCAGACGTCCAATATTCGGATATTTCTTAAATGTATCTTTGATTGTTCCAACCGCATATTCTCTCGGATCAATGATTTCTTTTGCTCCGAATTTTTCCGCAGCTATTGTCCCCGCACCGTATTTCATTTCACCATGCGTGAGAGTAGGTCCGTCTTCAATCACGAGAACCCGTTTATTTCTGATATGATCTTCATCATTACTGTTATCCAGTGATATAGGGGAAGCGCCTTCTATGATTATTGCCTTCGGATTTATTTTTTCAATATTTCTTCTGACTATAAGTATGTCTTCGGGATTTGCCGAATCGATTTTATTTATTACAACAATATCAGATATAAGTAGATTTGTCAGACCGGGATAATATCGTAATTCATGTCCGGCTCGGTGTGGATCAAGTACAGTTATTACCAGATCGCTTTTATAAAACGGCAGATCATTATTTCCTCCGTCCCATACAATTACGTCCGCTTCCTTTTCAGCTTCTCTTACAATCGCTTCATAATCAGCTCCGGCATATATTACATTTCCTCTTGAGACATGAGGTTCATATTCTTCCATCTCTTCTATCGTACATTTATGTTTTTTCAGATCTGCTATTACTGCAAATCTCTGTACTTTCTGCTTTGCAAGATTTCCATAAGGCATAGGATGTCTGATGGCAATTGCTTTCTTGCCAAGAGAATTCAGTATCTCCATTACTTTTCTTGAAGTCTGGCTTTTTCCCGATCCGGTTCTGGAAGCGACTACAGCTATAACGGGCTTAGTAGATTTTACTGCTGTCTGTTCATATCCAAGTAATTTAAATGAAGGACCGGCAGCGTTTACCTGTGCAGCTTTTGTCATTACATAATCAAATGTCACATCAGAATATGAAAATACAACCTCATCAGGTTTATGTTTTTTTATTAAATTAAATAATTCTTCTTCCGGTAAAATTGGAATTCCTTTCGGATAAAATTTTCCGCTTAACTCTGCCGGATATTTTCTGTCATCTATGAACGGGATCTGTGTTGCAGTAAATGCAATGACTTCATAATCAGGATTGTTTCTGTAAAACACATTGAAATTGTGAAAATCCCTTCCTGCTGCACCCATAATAATAATTTTGATCTTTTTCATGTAGGTTTTTTTTTAGGTTTGAAAATTCAGTTTCCATAAGTTTCTTTTACTTTATGGTACCTCTAAATTAGCAATTAGCGCCTGCAATTTTAATTCATTTATTAGTCATATCTTATATCATTTAGTACAAGACAAAAATAATTTTCTAGCAGATTCACGTAAAAACAGCATGCAGATTTTCGCAAAAAATACTTGTTAGTTTATATTTCTGCGGAAATTAACGATTACTTATCCGGAAATTTGCGAGAAAATCTTTGTCCTGTACTATGCTTATTACATCTCTATGAAAAATTTCCATTAACTTCATATTGAAATTCTATTTTCACAATCAGAATAACTTAACATTGGATATTTTTGAATTTAAATATTAAGTTGTTACCGAATTTAAAAATGAATTTATGCTTAATGAAATTTTAGATTTTATATTTCCAAAAATATCCCTGATCTCAGACTTAAGAATTCAAACCGGAAATACTAATCAGTATCTGAATGATGAAGATGTTTTGTCGATACCTAAAGTTACTTATGCAGATCTTGAAGAGTTAAATGAAAAATTGATTGCAGATATTTCTTTCAGTTATTTTTCTTTCAGGGAAGAGGACGAATTTTCGAAGATCATTTATCAGCTTAAATACGGCGGGATGAAAAAGCTCGGTGTTTTTCTGGGAGAGCTTATCGGACATGAACTTCAGATTGTTTTGGAAACAAACAACATTAAACAGTTTGATTATATTTTACCTGTACCTTTATTTAAAACCAAACTCCGCGAAAGAGGATTCAATCAGTCTGAATATATATGTAAAGGAATTGTTCAATACATAAATTCTGAATTAATTACTGATCTTGTATTAAGAGTTCGGCATACTTCTACTCAGACTAAACTCAACAGGGATGAAAGGATTTTCAATGTGAAAAATGCATTTGTAATAAATGAAAAATATAAAAAGGATATAAATGGAAAGAGAATCCTTATAGTTGATGATGTTATAACTACAGGTTCAACTTTGAATGAAGTCATTAAAGTATTAAAGGATAATAATTGCGCGGAAGTCATGGCATGTACTCTGGCGATGGCGCGGTAAGTGTATTGGGTATTGGGTATTGAGTATTGAGTAT
>JAGPCH010000146.1 GCA_018058125.1 Ignavibacteria bacterium
AGATCTTGTTATCCTTGCAGTAATCGCAAGCGGTCTTAATGCGAGAGTAAGCATTGGTAGGATAAGATATTGCCAGCCTTCGTTTATATAACCCGAAATTGGAAACCACTTTAAGATATGACCAAATAGCCATGCCATGACCAGGCCGAAGGCAAATTGAGGAAAGGAAATTCCGAAAAGAGCAAACAGCATTGAGGCGTTATCAGTAAATGTGTATTGTTTCGTTGCTGAAATTATTCCAATCAACACACCTAAAACAGAAGAAATAAATAATGCGCTGAAAGAAAGTAAAGCAGTAGCGGGAAGTTTTT
Organism: Ignavibacteria bacterium; assembly: GCA_018058125.1. GTDB lineage: Bacteria > Bacteroidota > Ignavibacteria > Tepidaquicellales > Tepidaquicellaceae > JAGPCH01. The sequence goes on from JAGPCH010000146.1 coordinate 312, forward strand.
GCAGAATAGTCTGAACAACCTGACGGTTGGATGAATATGATCTCCCAAGATCACCCTGAAAAGCATTTCCCATAAACTTTGCATATTGTATATAGATTGGTTTGTTAAGACCGAGCTCTTCTCTTACTGCATCAACTGATGCTACATCCGCTCTTTGTCCTAACATCATTCTCGCCGGATCTCCGGGAATAATATAGAGAAGGCAAAATGTAACTGTCAGTACTCCAATAATTATGAGAATGGAATAAAATAAATTTCTAATTATATAAGACCACATTTTTTTTATTTACGCATTATACATAACTAAACCGTTGAATGAAATAATAAAAAATCTTCATTTTAATTATTGAGTTTGAATGAATAAATGAAGAAATCAAAAAAAATCCCGATATCTAAAAATAAGATATCGGGATTAAAACATTAAAGTTTACATTGGATTATTCTTCAATAACTCTGTTTGCTTTCAGATATACTCTTGTATAAAATTCATTATCAAGTGATGCTACTGCTACACCGGTTTTTGATCCGGAATGTGCAAAATAACCATTACCTAAATACATTCCTACATGAGTAACTCTTCCTTTTCTCATAGTATCAAAGAATACTAAATCACCGAATTTAAGATCTGCTTTATCTACAGGTACACCCACTCCTGATTGCTCAAGAGATGTACGGGGTAATTCTATTCCTAAAGCCTGATAAAACATTGTTTGAATGAAAGCTGAACAATCAATACCTCTTTTTGAAGTTCCGCCCCAAAGATATGGAGTATTCATATATTCTATGAACTTGAACATTACTTCATCCTGCTCCATGTTTTTAACGAACTCAGGACTTGTCATAAATCCTGCTAAACTGCTTGAAATTGCTTCCAGATTATCCTTGTTGATTGAGGTCTTGTTGGTCAAGGTGTTAGTGGATACAACTTCTGTTGTCTTTTTGTATCCATTAAGATCTTTACCATCATTTTCATTTCGGGAAATATCTGAAGTACTCGAACATCCGTTTAAAACCACTACTGTTAATAATAACACAAATAATGATAGTAAACCGGAAAGTTTTGATTTTACCATAAACTAATCCTGTTTTTTAATTAATAATTTATTGTTAAAGAACTATGATATTACTTTAAACATTGTTTCTAAGATATAGATATTAATTTTATTTATCAAGCCATAACTTCCGAAAATTTATACGATGCATCGGGTCGAGTGGAAAACCTTTCACATATGGCTGTATAAGTCTGTAATCTTCTTCATAAAAAATTAACAAAGAAGGAGCTTTATCAGTGGCAATTTGTTCGGCTTTATAATATAGCTCATATCTTTCTTTCTGATCAGTTGTAGCTATTGCTTTTTCAAACAAAGCATCAAACTCAGGATTCTGAAATCTGAAACTGTTGATAGGGCTTATGGCTTTAGGATCCTTTGGTACATTCTTTCCATAATATAGATTTAGAAAATTTTCCGGATCAGGATAATCTGCGATCCATCCCAGCCTGTAGAGATCAGCACGCCCTGCATCAATATTATCCAGATGCTGAGCGAATTGCATTATGTTCATTTTTAAATTTACGCCAATTTCTTTCAGCATATTCTGTATAGATTCAGCCAGCTGGATGTTTCTGTCTCCGCCTGAATTAATCTGAAGTATGGCATCTGGGAAACCTTTTCCGTCAGGATAACCGGCTTCAGCCATTAGTTGTTTCGCTTTATTCAGATCATAAGTATAACCTTTGATTCGCTTTACATCATAGTTTGGCATTGGAGGCGGAACTATACCGTAAATAGCCCCCATATATCCCTGACCATTAAGTACAAACTTCAGAATTTTATCTCTGTCTATTGCATAATTAAACGCCTGTCTGACTTTTTCATTATTGAATATTTTACCCGTTGTAAGGAATCCGTAAAATTGCAACGAAAGAGAAGGATTTTTTTGTAATACAAATTGAGAAAATTCAGGAGTTAAAGTCTTCTCAGAGGTTACAATTGATTTGAAAGATTCATTCGGAATCCTGTAACATTCATCAAGATTTCCGTTTTGAAACTCCAGCATCTGCTGTGAAAGATCTTTTAAAAACCTGAATTTTATTTCTTCTACATACGGAAGTTGATTTCCATGTTCATCTTTTTCCCAATAATCAGGATTTCTCTTTAAATTCAATTCAAGATCCGGTGACCAGTTCACAAAGATATAAGGTCCTGTCCCGACAGGATTCTGGAAAAAATCTTTTCCGTATTTTTCAACAGCTTCCTTCGGTACGACATATGCAAAACCGAGACACATATAATAGATAAATGGTCCGAAAGGTTTTTTTAGTTTAATTTGGAATGTAGAATCATCTTTAGCAATATACCCGGAAACATCACTCAGATTTGGCTCACGTGATTCTTTTCTTGCTAAAGTCACTTCATCAAAAAACTCAGAAGCGCCTTCGACATAATTTTTATAAAAATCAAAACCGAGAGTACCGGTTCGCGGATCACATACCCTGTCAAAAGAATACTTCACATCGCTTGCTTTGAATTTTCTGCCCTTACCGTCCGGGAAACATGCATTATCCTGAAATTTTACATCTGATCTCAAATGAAATGTATATAAAAGACCATCCTCAGAAATTTCCCAGCTTGAAGCAAGCGCAGGTATTAGTTGTAATGCAGAATCAAGATCAACCAGAACATCATATATCTGATGAGCTACATGATGGGAAACATTATCATTTATACCGACAGGATCAAGGCTTCTGACATTTTCAAGTTCATTTAGCCTGAATGTTCCTCCCCCTTTAATTCCGCCTTTGAGATCAACCATGACTGCGGTTTCCTTTTCACCGCATCCGTTAATACAAATAATTGAAAAAATTAATATAAAAATTACAATTGGTCTGTTCATCAATGTTTTATAATTCAACTTTAATAAAAAAATAATTCCTTTTATAATGCTTTATGCTGCTTTTATATTTTTAGGGTAGCTCTCTGGATAGAGCAGACAACTTTGCTCATGTCCGCCTGCACCTGCCAATACGGGGTGAATGGAAGAGCAATCAGCAAAAACTTTCGGACATCTTGGGTGAAAATAACAACCGGTAGGTACATTTGCAGGTGAAGGAACATCACCTGTTAAAATTATTCTATTTGATTTATTATTGGGATCAGGAACAGGGACTGCTGAAAGAAGTGCCTGTGTATATGGGTGTTTCGGATGTTTATACATATCGGTTTTTTCAGCTATTTCTACAAGCTGACCAAGATACATAACGCATACTCTGTCAGATATATGTTCTACAACTGAAAGGTCATGGGAAATAAATAAATAAGTTAATCCGAATTCTTTCTGAAGATCCTGAAGCAGATTAATTACCTGAGACTGTATTGAAACATCAAGAGCTGATACAGGTTCATCACAAACAATGAATTTAGGCTCTACAGATAAAGCTCTTGCAATCCCTATCCTTTGTCTCTGACCGCCTGAAAATTCATGAGGATATCTTCTTGCATGAATTTTTCTGAGACCTACTCTTTCCAGTAGATCTTCAACTCTTTTCTCAGCTGCCTGTCCTTCGGAAATTTCATGGAATTTGAGAATCTCTGTGATCATACCGCCGACAGTTATTCTTGGATTAAGAGAAGAATAAGGATCCTGAAAAATTATCTGCATTTCCTTTCTGTACTTTTTTAATTCCTTTTGTTCCATTTTTGCAATATTCTTACCTTCAAACAATACGTCTCCTGCTGTTGGTTCGACAAGTCTTAAAATAGTCCTTCCAACAGTTGTTTTTCCGCATCCTGACTCACCTACAAGTCCAAGAGTTTCACCTTTTTTTATATTAAATGAGACATCGTCTACTGCTTTTACATTACCAATAGTTTTTGAGAATAAACCTGTTTTGATGGGAAAATACTTTTTTAAACCTTTTACTTCGAGAAGATTTTCAGACATAAAATATTAAATAAATTATTAGTTTTATAGATATGATTGAATATTTTTGTGTGTAAATATAATTTTTTGCATTTGGAAAAACAATACTATGATTAATTGAAATCAATTTCCGTTTACTGAGAAAAAGTTTTTTCCTTGATTTAGTTGTTATAATCTGGATAACCAAATTTACAATTACTTAAGAGAATTGAGCTTTTAATATTTTCAAAAAAAGTATGTAAGATTTGTTTTTACAACTAATATTAAAAGTATATTCATTAAATTGCATCCATTCATTTTAACTAAAAATATTTTATGGAAGTTATATCGGATTTTTTTCATTATTTAAGAGATCTGGAAGGACTGATAAAGTGGGGTGGTCTTACAGTACTTATTATAATAATTTTTGCAGAAACAGGTTTACTTGTCGGATTTTTTCTACCGGGAGATTCATTGCTAATCACTGCAGGTTTATTGGCAGCACAGGGATATCTTGACATTAATGTAATGATGATTTCTTTGATCCTTGCAGCGATAATCGGAGATCAGGTTGGGTATCTATTCGGTAGAAAGACCGGACCAAAAATATTCAACCGTGAAAAATCATTATTCTTTGCTAAAGATCATTTGGTAAAAGCAAATCAATTTTATGATAGATACGGCGGTAAAGCAATTATCTTTGCAAGATTCGTTCCATTTGCACGAACTTTTGCCCCGATTGTAGCGGGAGTGGCAAATATGAATTACAGAAAATTTGTATCATATAATATAATGGGAGGAATTCTCTGGATTGTTTCTATGTGTCTGTCAGGATATTTCTTTGGTAATATTCCGTTTGTGAAAAAAAACTTTGAATATGTAATAATCGGAGTAATAATTTTATCATTAGTACCTGTTGTGGTTGGTTATCTTCGACATAGAAAAGAAAGCAAGCTAAGTTCAGAGAATTAATAAAAACTATTCTTCCGGTAA
>JAGPCH010000147.1 GCA_018058125.1 Ignavibacteria bacterium
GTGTGTGGAGTGTGTGGAGTGTGTAGAGTTTTAGTAGTAGTTTTTACAATATTATATTTGGGACAATAAATCAAACATCAAAAATCAAACATCAAAAATCAAAAAAGCCGGAAAGAACATTCTCTCCGGCTTAATATATATTTCTTATTCCTTTAATTTTCTATCTCAATTTGAAAAAGATAAAAATTATCAATTGTCAATTATCAATTATCAATTATCAATTATCAATTATCAATTATCAATTGTCAATTGTCAATTATTTGACGAGTAACATTTTCTTTGTAATTACAAAGTTATCTGTCGCACCTTCAGTCACAACTCTGTAGAAGTAAGCGCCGGTTGACAGATTGCTTCCATCAAAATTAACAGAATAATATCCTGCAGTCTGATACTGATTTACAAGTGTAAATAATTCTTTTCCTGACATATCAAATATCTTCAGACTGACTTTTCCGTCTGTCGGCAGATCATAATTGATCTTTGTAGACGGGTTGAATGGGTTCGGATAATTCTGTGCAACTTTGAATGATTCCGGAACTCCAACGATCGCATCGCTTGTAAGATTGAAATATTCAAAATTACCATTAAAGTCGATCTGCTTTAATCTGTAAGCAAATCTTCCTGTTGAAAGATTTTTATCAGTGTAAGAGTAATTGCTTGAATTGTTAGTCGTACCGTTTCCGTTTACAAAACCGATCTTTGTCCATAGGTTGTCTGATACTGATCTTTCAATTTCAAAACCGCTGTTACTGATCTCTGATACTGTGCTCCAGTTAAGAGTAACATCTCTTCCTGTAATGACAGAAGTGAATGAAGTCAGTTCGACCGGCAAAGCGCCCCAGTCTGCAGTTGCCTTGATCGTTCCCGGACCCGGGCAAGCCATTATCAGTTTTGGACAGTTGTTAGTCTTTGTTCTGAAGATGGTACCTTTAGGAAGATCCATGTTTGCAATTGCGGTAATGATTCCTGATGATCCTGATACCAGAACGGATGGGGAAATTCCGCTGCCATTGGTATTAACAGAATTAGGACTTACTGAACCTGATGTAATTGATAAACTGATCCCGGTCACAGCTACGCCGGTTCCGTTATCTTTATAGGTCTGCATATAAAAATAATCAGGATCGAAATCCGGAACTATTCTTAATACAGTCGGAACTGACCATGATGCGCCGTTAAGATCTGTAGCGGCGATGATAGCCAAAGCTCTGTTTTTAGTGCTAGTATGTGTAATTGTATTTACATCAAGACCATTTGTGTAATGCCAGATAGCAGCCTGAATGGCGGCAGTTTCAGTATTCAGGTTTGATAACTGACCGACTCCCGGATTTTTACCCGGATAATAATTGTAAACAATGTATGTAGTCTTTGCTGAAGCTGTTGTAGTAGAGTCATCTACATAATCAAAATTCGGGAAACACTCATCAGGTGCTTTTGTGATATCATAGCTGTATAAACAGATATCAGCGCCTGTGTAAGGATTTCCGATCTTGCCGAAGCAAAGACCGACCTTGCGTGTCTCGGTTGAGTTGGAAACAGGATTTGTGTAAGTAAGATCTCTTGAATAATTGAAGCCTTCTACTGAGGCTAAGGTAAGCTGTCCATAAGAATTATTTAAGAATAATCCAAAAATGAACATAAATGTGAACACATGAAGAATGATTTTCTTCATTTTTTTTCTCCTTTCGTTATTGTTAAAAAAATGGGAAATCTATTTAAATTATATTTTTAAGCCTGGTTTTGGGTGTCAGGCTTAAAATAGAAATAAATTTCCCGAAAATTATTTACATACTAATATGTATACAAAAATATATGAATCCGATCGGTTGAGCAAAGAGAAATTTTCATATTTGTGAATTAATAAATTTTTTTGAATGTAGGAAATACTTTAATATTCATAGAAAATAAGACTTTATTAAGCTAAATTACGTTCATTTTGTGAAATTAAATGATTATTCATTATGAAATTTTCAGAAATAAATTTTCTGACATTAATAAAAAGCTTTTCATACCCTGAAATACTTGAATTGGAAAATTTTATAAATTCTCCTTTTTTTAATACTCAGGCAGTTCTTCCGGTTTTGTTTAAAGAAATTATCCGGCATTATCCTGAATTTGAAAATGAGAATCTGACAAAAGAAAATATTTTTAATGCCGTCTTTCCGGATAAAAAATTCAATGATGTACTTTTAAGAAAGTATATTTCCAATCTGATGAAGCTGGCAGAAGATTATCTGATATGTAAAAATGTTTTAGGAAATGAAGAAAAAAGAAAGATCAGTCTGCTTGATCAGTTTGACAACATGAACAATACGTTCTTTTTTGAAAAACATCTTGCCAGGATTGAAAAAAGCGACCATTTATTTTCAAAGATAACAGTAGAAACTTTTTATTTTAAACATTTAAGGGAAGAACTAAAAGCGGGTTATTTTATTAGAGTAAATAAGATATATGAGATCAAATCATGTCTGATAAGATCCCAGGTATATATTTTGCTTCATTTGCTTATGACAAATACTGTATATGTGAATATGATGCTGATAGTAAAAAAGACATTTAAAAATACTGAAAAGAACAATTACTTTGATGAATTTGATACGGCATTTGATCTGATAGATTATCTCGAAAAATTAACTGATCTTGATGAAAATGAAAAATTATTCATTTCATTATGCAAGATAGATCTTACTCTTTCCAAAGATCATAATGATCTTAAAAATCTCAAAGAAATGAAAAACATCATTCTTGAAATTGCGGATATTCTTAGTGATAATCTTTTATATACATTTTTTTCACATCTCAATATTTATTATCTGATGAACCTATCTACAAATTCCGAGGACCTGACAAGAGATTTCTTTGAGAATTATAAATTCATGATCGGAAAAGGTCTTTATGACAGAACAGGTAATAGATTTATTAATTATACCGAATACAGAACTATACTTAACTATGGCGTAAGACTAAAAGAAATAGAATGGCTTGAGATTATCATAGAGAAATTCAAAGATCATCATGAAGAGGAAATTAATGACAGCTTGTACACATACAGCCTGGCTTTGATAAATTTTGAAAAGAAAAAGTATGATTTGTCATTAAAACTTATATCAAAAATCAAAGTTAATGAAGTCATTATGAAACTTGACGTTGATTTGCTTCTGCTTCTGATATACTTTGATCTGAATTATGTAGATTCGGCATTGTCTCTGATTGATTCCATGAGACACTTTATAAGTAATGAGAAATATTTTTCGAATTCCGTAAAAGAAAATCATCAAAACTTTTTAAAGTATTACAGAATTTTATTGATGAATAAGAATAATAGAGAAAAGCAGGATCTGCTTGAGTTGAGAATTGAACTATTGAAATGTACTAATCTCAGAAGAAAATACTGGCTGCTGGAAAAAGTTCAGAGTTGAAAATGTACTGAGAGCTATAATTTAAAAACTATAGAAAAAGCCGGGAAGAGTGATCCTCCCGGCTTTTTTTTATAAGTAAATTTAATTCTAAATTATTTGAGTAATGTCATTTTCATTACTTTGCTTACGCCGTTTGACTCAAGCTTGTAATAATAAATTCCGCTTGAAATGTTTCTTGCATCAAAAGTAACAGTATGGTAACCGGCTGTTCTGAAATCATTTACCAAAGTTGCGATCTCTTTACCGCTGGTATTGTAAACAGTCAGTTTTACATTTCCTTCTACTGCTATATCGAAATCAATCTTTGTTGCCGGATTGAAAGGATTTGGATAATTTTGTTTTAAACTGAAAGAATTCGGTGTTCCAACGTTGATCTCAGATGTCAGATTATGATATTCAAAATTTCCGTTGTAATCTATTTGTTTTAATCTGTAGTTATATTTACCTGTTAAAACATTTCTGTCAGTGTAAGTATAATTGTGAGTCAGAGTTGATGTTCCGTTACCTGAAACATTACCAACTTTTGACCATTCATTTCCTTCGGATGATTTTCTTTCAATTTCGAATCCTGAATTATTGCTTTCAGATGAAGTAGTCCAGTTAAGATCGACATTTCTGCCTGCTACATTTGCATTGAATGAAGCCAGCTCTACAGGTAATGCACCCCAGTCAGCAGAAACTCTCAACAGACCGGTTGTAGGTAATGCTAAAACAAGTCTTTGTGATCCCGGGCAGGTGAAAGTGATACCCTGAGGAATTATTGCTTCGCCTTCGGCATAAATAATTCCTGTGGAAGTATTACTTACCTCAACTTCAGGGGATTCTCCTGATGGCAGTGTTGTATTAACTGAGCTTGCGCTTAGATTACCCTGAGTAATGCTTAACTGAATATTGTTAAGGGCAATAGGGTTACCGTTTTGATCTTTTGTACGGATATAAAAGCTGTCAAAAAATCCAGGTAAAATTTCTAAAGTAGATGCAACGGTTGTGTTTCCGCCGTTTGCATCTGCATCAGCTATGATCTGCAATGACCTGTTCTTGATATCTGTATCAGTTACAGTGTTTGCATCTACGCCATCTGAATAGTGCCACAAAGATATTTGAGTAGCTGCAATTTCCTTATTAAGATTGGATAGTTTTCCGACAGGATTTGGATTGTAAGGATAATAATTGTTTAAAATGTAAACAATGTAAGGGTTTGCAACTGCTGAATCTGTATGACAGCTGTCAGGGAAGCTGATTGTTCTTGTTATGTCTACGCAATAAAATTTTGTTGTATTGCCGTCAACAGTTCCAAGCATCACTCTTGCATTTACCTGTCTTGAATTGTTTGTGTGCGGATCAATGAAAGTTACGCTGGCTCCGTCTCCGGTACCTGTAACTATTGCATCACTTAATCCTGATTGACTTACTGAAATGTTTGCTTTTACTAAAAGTAAAAAGAAAAAGAATAGAATAATTCTTTTCATTGTAGATCTCCTTTCGTTTTTTATTTTTTAAAATTTATTTTCCCGGTTAGAAGAAAATTTAAGATTTTAACTTCCCTTTGGGAGGAAATTAAAAAATTGCTTTAATTTTTTAAAACGTAATATTTGGGATTACGGATTAAAAATTTTAATCAAGTTTAAAGCAATGCAAAACTATTGATTTTACTTATTTATATCAAGTTATTTTTAATAAAATTCTGTAAAAAATATCCATTGCTGTCCAAAACGTTTTTCATAAATTAAACAGTATTAAAATTTTATCTGTTTTGATAACATTTTTGGA
>JAGPCH010000148.1 GCA_018058125.1 Ignavibacteria bacterium
AATTATTAAATAATAACAAGTTTAGGTTTTTGCTTTTTGCTTTATTCTTTGTAACAGTATTTGAAGTCTTGTCTGTTCTGAATATCCGCTTTAGCAATTATATAGAACTACCGGTTTTTGCAGCTATAAGTATTTTGATCGGACATAAAACAATCGTGAGCGGAATAAAAAATCTTTTAAAATTAAATTTTAAAAGCATAAATACATTGATGTTCATAGCAGTATGCGGAGCATTTTATTTAAGACAATATCCTGAAGGTGCCATAGTAATAATTTTATTCACGCTTGGTGAAAGACTAGAAGATTTCGGAATTGAAAGAAGTAAATCAGCCATCCAGACATTAATAAATGATTTCCCCAAGACTGCAAATATTAAAAACGGGAATGATAAAGTTCCGATTGAGAATGTTAAGATAGGAAATATAGTAATTGTTAAACCGGGAGATAAAATACCTTTAGATGGTAAAGTAACTGAAGGGACATCATTCGTTGATGAATCGATGATTACCGGCGAGCCGATCGCTGTTGATAAAAGAGTTGGAAATGACGTGTACGCAGGCACGATTAATAAACAGGGCTATTTGGAAGTTAGAGTAACAAAAGAATCCAAAGACTCTACGCTATCAAAAATTATTGAACTCACCTTTAATGCAACAAAATCCAAATCTGATTCTCAAAGATTTATCGAGAAATTTTCTTCATATTATACACCGGCAATATTAATACTATCCATTCTTGTATTAGCAATTCCGGTATTATTTTATGATGGAGGCTTTGATGAATGGCTATTAATGAGTTTAACTTTATTAGTTATCGCCTGTCCGTGTGCATTGGTCATTTCAACACCTATTTCAATTTATTCTGCGGTAGGAAATGCATCTTCAAAAGGTTTGCTTATAAAAGGCGGAAAATACCTGGAAGCAATGGGAAAGATTAAAGCGATTGCGATGGATAAAACACGAACCATAACACTAGGAAGACCTGTCGTAAGCGATATCATTCCATTAAATGGATTTACCGGAGAAGATTTGATTGCTTGCGCCGCAGGATTTGAAATTTTTTCAGAACATCCTATTGCCGGAAGTATAATAGAAAAAGCTAAATCAGAAAACATAATTATTCATGAAGTCAGGAATTTTGAATCGGTGGCAGGGAAGGGCGTAAAGGGAGATTGTATTGTTTGTTCTGACTCTCATCATTGTCTGGGAAGTCTTGATTTTATCACCGAAGAGCATTCTGTAAAGGAAGATGTAATAAAACAAGTAGAGGAATTGCAGAATATGGGAAAGACAGCATTAGTTCTTAGTTCAAATAATTTTATAGAAGGTATAGTAGCAGTAACAGATGAAATTAAAGATGACAGTGCAAATGCTATAAATAATATTTTATCACTGGGAATAACCCCTGTGATGATGACCGGTGACAATGAACTTGCTGCAATTTACGTTGCTAATAAAGTCGGGATTAAGAATGTAAAAAGTAAACTTTTACCCCAGGACAAATCAACCGAGATTGAAGATTTAATAAAGCAATTTGGAATTGTTGCTATGGTAGGCGATGGGATCAACGATGCTCCTGCACTTGCGAGGGCTGACATAGGAATTGCAATGGGTTCTGCCGGATCGGATATAGCTATTGAAACGGCAGATGTTTGCTTAATGAATGACAATTTAAACTTAATTCCTTTTTTCGTACGCCTGAGCAGGAAAACTAATTCAACAATAAAGATTAATACAATATTTGCAATAGTGACAAAGTTCATATTTATATTACTCGCGGTCTTCGGATTGAGTAGTTTAGTCATGGCAATATTTGCAGATGTAGGAGTTACAATATTAGTAATACTAAACAGTCTAAGACTTACAAATTATAAATAATACTTAAATATGAGAATAATAAAAATAATTTTAATCACTTCCGGCTTATTACTTTTTGGGAAAGAAGTAACCTCACAAAGCAAAATGAAACTGGATGAAATAATTAAAATTTCAATAGAGAATAACCCTTCAATAAAGTCATCAAGATTTAATATTGAAAAAGAAAAAGCAATAAATCTTAAATCTTTTAACATTCCTAAACCGGAGCTGTTTATTGAATATGAAGGAGTGCAGGGAAGCCTGAGCAATGCTGACAGCAGGAAAATAGGAATTTTGCAGATGATAGAATTTCCAACAAATTATTTTTTGCGTTCAGATGTTCAGGAATCACAGATCAAAGTATCAGAAGAAGAGCTAAACAGCTCAGTCAATTCATTAAGAACAAATATTAAGTTGAATTATTATAACCTGATGTTACTGAATGAGCTTCTCAAAACCTCTAAAGAGATCTATAAGATATATGAAGATTTTTTATTTACAGCTGAGAAAAAATATGAAGCCGGAGAATCTTCAAATCTCGAAGTTCTCGGAGCAAGAGTAAATAAGATCAAATTCGAAAATGAAATTAAAAATTTAGAATCGGAAATCAAATCTTCTCAATCTGAAATAATGACTTTGATGAATGTTGATTATGAAATAATCCCTATAGATGAAATTTCATTCAGTGAGATAAGACTTGATAGATCTCAAATTTTTACAATGGCGATCAATAATAATCCCGAGTTAAAAATACTTAATTTTCAAAAGGAAAAATCTTCAAACAAACTCTCATTGTCAAAAGGGGAACTGCTTCCGGATATTAGTTTTAAATATTTCAAGCAAAAAATTTCAGGAGACAATAACTACTGGGGAATGGAAATCGGACTTGGAATTCCGCTATGGTTTTGGTGGGAACAGTCGGGAAATATAAAAGAGTCAAATTATGAATTAAAGATTGCTTCAAACGAAGAGATTGGATTCAGGAAATCATTAGAGAATGAAATTAATGTAACTTTTGAAGAGTATGAAAACAGTTTAAGACAAGTAAAATTTTTTAATGAACAGGCACTTAACGAGGCAGATGAAATATTAAGACAGTCAAAAATAAGCTATGATGAAGGGGCAATAGGATATGTGGAATATTTACAGGCATTAAATATTGCTTACGAAACACGCACACAATATCTGAATTCAATTTACAATTATAACAAATCAATAATTAAACTAGAAAAACTCACATCAGGAGATTTAAAATGAAAAATAAGATAATGTATAAAATATTTGCAGCGGCAGTAATAAATTTAGTGTTAATAATTTTTTTCACAGGATGTAACAATAAAGAAGAAATAAATAATGAAAGCAATGATGTCCATTCGGAAGAATCGGAACACAAAGAAGAGGGTGATGCTCATGAAAACGAAGTTGCATTAAGTGATGAACAAATTATATTAATGGGTATAGAATTATCGAAATTGGAATCTCAGAATATAAGCGGATATATTAAAGTAAACGGAGAAATCATGATGAATCAGGATAATGAATCCAGGGTTGGAAGCATTATTCCGGGAAGAGTAAAAAAGATTTATGTAAAGGAAGGTGCGTATGTGAGAGCCGGGCAGACGCTTGCCGTGATTGAGAATCCTGATCTGATAAATGTTCAGGTTGATTATGTTAATGCAAAGAATGAATTTGAGTTTTCTAAACAAGAATATGAAAGACAGCAAAAATTAAGCAGTGACAATATAGGATCAAAGAAGAATCTAGCTGAGATTGAATCCAATTATAAAAGAGCCCTGGCTAATTACAAAACACTTGAAGAAAAATTATCCACTTATAAGATCTCCAAAAGCAGGTTTGATAATATCTATACAGATACAACTGCTGATCTGCAGAGAAATTATTCTATAACTGCACCCATTTCAGGAAATGTAATTTCACGAATGATAACCATTGGACAATATGTAGAACCATCAATGGATATGTTTCACATAGTTAATACAACTACGGTATTTGTAGATCTGAGTATATTTGAAAAAGATTTGTCTCATATAAAAGTAGGACAAAAAGTATCCATAGAAGCTGGTTCAAATCCGGATAAAACTTATGATGGAAAAGTATCTTTTATAAATAAAGTATTCGATGATAAAAACAGAACAGTGAAAGTCAGAGTCACTGTCAATAATAAATCACAGGAGTTGTATCCCTTTATGTTTGTGACAGCTAAGATCTATGTAAATGACGACAATGTATTGGCGCTTCCGGTATCAGCTATAGAGAGTGAAGGAGAAAATAAATATATCTTTGTAAAGACAGATGAAAGGAAAAAAATAGAGACTCATGCAGAACATTCAGAAGAGGATAAGGATAAAGATGGAGAGGAACATAAAGAAGATAAAGGTGAAGAAGGCATTGTATTTAAAAAATATCAGGTCGTCACAGGTATATCAGATGATAAATTTATTGAGATCTTTCCGATTGAAGAACTGAGAGAAGGATCTGAAGTCGTATCGAAGGGAACATTTTATTTAAAGTCTGAACTGATGAAAGGTGAACTTGGGGAACATGATCATTAATGGAAAATATGTTTATTATCTGAAAAGGTTTTATGCAGGTTCATTAGAAATAGTACAAAGTGTATTTCAATTTAAGGCGAATAAAAATTTAGCTGTTATTATCTTAGTTTATAATAATAATAGTAGTTAAGATCATTATTATTTATAAATATTTAATTACCGATTATCATGAGCAATATAAAAAAATCTCACTGGGAAAAAGTTTATGAAAAAGAATCAGGAGAATTCAGCTGGAATCAGAATACTCCTTCTTTATCCATGGAATTCATAAACAGTTTTCAATTGCCAAAAACATCAAGCATCATTGATATCGGAGGAGGTGACAGTAAATTAGTTGACTGTCTGCTTGAAGAAGGATTTGAAAATATAACGGTTCTGGATATTTCAAATAGAGCATTGGAAAAAACAAAAAAAAGACTTGGCAACAAAGCTGAGATAGTAAAATGGATAGTTTCAGATATTCTCGATCTAGACCCGGATATTCAATATGATCTCTGGCATGACAGGGCAACATTTCATTTTCTTACAAAACCTGAAGAAGTCCGAAACTATATTGAAAAAGCAATTCAGTCAACCAAAAAATTTCTGACAATTGGTACTTTTTCGGAAAACGGTCCGAATAAATGCAGTGGACTTGGAGTTAAACAGTATAGCGAAGAACAATTGAAAGATACTTTAGCTAAAGGTTTCAAAAAGATCCGATGTATTACTGAAGATCATATCACACCTTCTGATGTTCGTCAGA